>JBFEJM010000033.1:0-11022 GCA_041553175.1 Gammaproteobacteria bacterium
ATGTCAGGCCGGGTTTTCATCTGGCCGAACAGGGTGCCCATGCCCCGGCTTCCAGGCACTCTGGCCCCTTTGGTGCGCTAATCGCTCCGCTGGCGATTCAATGCCTCGCGCAAAGCGTGTAATTCCGTTTCGATGCGCGCCAAATGTTCCTGTATATGCAAGTCCATCTCGTGGGTCGCGTTCTCGACGGTGCTTATGGTTTCTTTCTGTCGCTGACTGGCATGCGTCTGCATCGCGTTGACGATGATGGCAATGAACAGGTTGAGCATGGTGAAAGTCGCGATCAGTATGAATGGAATGAAGAATAGCCATGCTTCAGGGTGGACCTCCATGACCGGGCGCACGATCCCCATCGACCAACTTTCGAGCGTCATTATCTGAAAGAGTGTGTACGCGCTGTCACCAAGGTGGCCAAACCATTCCGGGAAGCGTTCGCCGAACAGTTTGGTGGCGATCACGGCGGCAACGTAAAAAATGATGCCGATGACAGCGATGACAGAGGCCAGCCCGGGAATCGCAGCCAGCAGACCGCCGACCACGCGGCGCATGCTCGGCACCATGGTCAGCAGTCGCAGGACCCGAAGTACGCGCAGCGCACGCAACACGGCCAGCGGTCCCGTGGCCGGTATCAGCGCAATGGCGACCACGAAGAAATCGAACAGGCTCCAGGGGTCGCGGAAGAATGCCCCGCGATGGGCGATAACGCGCAATGTGATCTCCACCACGAACACCGCCAGAATGGCCTGATCGGCCGCCACCAGCAAGGTGCCCCACCGAGCCATGATGCCCGGGCTGGTTTCGAGCCCGAGTATGATTGCGTTAATGACGATCAGGGCGATGATCGTGTTTTGTACCTGTGGTTTTTCGATCCAGGCGGCCAGGCGTTCACGTCCATGGCCTTCGGTCATCGATGCAGCGTTTATCATAGGTCTGTATGCTGTTCTGGTTGCTAGTCCCGAAGCTCTCAGATCTGCGCCGTGAGGCAGAGTTCCCTGACCGATACCGGATTTCTTACGCAGGTCAGTGCGGCAGCAGCGAATCGAGGGGTAGCGGCTCGAGGATCAAGTGCTCTGATCCCTTGATCACCCATGGGATATACGGAGGGAATGCAGGATGAGGATTCGGCTGGGATATGAGTTGGTCTACGAGTGTCCGAAGCCGACGCCCATGGTGTTGACGCTGAACGTCCATTACAGCCGCGTCTCCGATCTCGTCATTGCCGACCATATCGTTACCAGTCCACCGATCCCGATCACCGCCTACCGCGACGGCTTCGGCAACTGGTGCAGCCGCATCGTTGCACCGCAGGGTGAGCTTCGCATCTCCACCGATGCGCTGGTCAACGACAGCGGGCTGCCGGATGTGGTCGAAACCTCCGCTGTGCAGCATGCCGTGGAGGATCTGCCGGCGGAGGTGCTGGTATTCCTGCTCGGAAGCCGCTACTGCGAGACCGATCGGCTGTCCGAAGTGGCCTGGGCGCAGTTCGAGCACACCCCTCCAGGATGGCCGCGTGTGCAGGCGATCTGCGATTTCGTCCATAACCATCTCAGCTTCGGTTATATGTATGCGCGGTCGACCCGAACGGCCTTTGAGGCCTTCAATGAACGCATCGGCGTATGCCGTGACTATACGCACCTCGCGGTCGCGTTCTGTCGCTGCATGAATATTCCGGCCCGGTACTGCACCGGCTATCTGGGCGACATCGGCGTTCCTCCCGATCCCAATCCCATGGACTTCTCGGCCTGGTTCGAGGCCTACCTCGGCGGGCGCTGGTATACCTTCGATGCGCGCAACAACGTCCCGCGCATCGGGCGTGTGTTGATCGCCATGGGTCGCGATGCGGCCGATGTCCCCCTGAGCAACGCGTTCGGGCTGAACGTACTCAAGAGCTTCAGAGTGTGGACGGACGAAGTGCCGGGTCAGTCCGGTGTTTGAGCGGTGCGGTCTGTGAGCGCAGCGGGAGTTGATCGGTGATGACGGATGCAACCACGGGCATGGCGACACCGGCATTGCTTGAAACAAATGAGCCGCCTGCCGTCGAGATCATCAATGCCAGCGGCGGCGGCAGCGTCGTACTGGTCTGCGACCACGCCTCGAATCGCGTCCCCGAACGGCTCGCCCACCTGGGGCTCGATGCGAATCAGTTGGCCGATCATATCGGCTGGGACTCAGGGGCGGCCGACGTGGCGCGCGGGCTTTCAGAGCGCCTCGACGCGCCCCTGGTCGTCAGCGGGTACTCGCGTCTGGTCATAGACTGCAACCGCGCGCCGAGCAGTGCGGAATCGATTCCCGAACAGAGTGGCGGTGTGCCCGTTCCCGGTAATGCGGGGCTGTCGCCCGAGCAAAGACGCATCCGGATAGAGGCGCTGTTCCGGCCTTATCACACGGCCATCGGCCAGCTGCTCGATGGCCGTATTCGGCGACCGACGGTGTTGCTCAGCATTCACAGTTTCACACCGGTCCTGAATAATCGGCCGCGACCGTGGCACATCGGCATCTCCGCCGGGCATGACCGGCGGCTCGCCACGCTGATGCTCGCGGCGCTGCGCCAAAGCGAAGACCTGATCGTCGGGGATAACGAACCGTACCCGATCGAAGACGACATCGACTACACGATACCGGTGCACGGCGAGGCGCGAAGATTACCCGGTGTCATGATCGAGATTCGCCAGGACGGCATTCGCACGGCGGCAGACGCGGCCGCGTGGGCGGACCGGTTGGCGCAAGTGTATCGGCTGATCGAGTCGAAGGCGGTCGGTTTGTGTGTTTAGAAAAAGGTGGTGGGCGGGCCGCACTACTCTGTACAAAAGTTATGCAATATGTTGAATAAATGTACAGATATTGTATAATAAGAGCAGAGTCGAGCGGATACTCGCTAACCTGTTGAAAGGAGAGGCATCATGATCACGACCACCCTGGATCCGATTTCGCTGAATGACGTGACCGACATCGAGAGCGCGCCCTATCTGATCGAGGGCGAAGGCAAGAACGCCCTGAAGATCTACTTCGAATCGGAAGAGAATCGGCAGGCCTATTTAGACACGCCGGTACATGGTTCCGAAGACCTGAAGGGGCTGAAGCACATCTACGACGCCATGGCCGACAATCCGAATACCGGATCTATAAACTGACGCCAGGTAGCGAAAGACCGGATTGCCGGTAGTTGGTAGTCAAAGGGGACGGAGGGGTTGAAAAATGAACCCCTCCGTTCCCTTTTATCGTTTGCCGTTACCTAGCGAGTACCGCCTTGGCAGAGCAATCGAGTAGGGGCGATCGCTCGCGGCCACGGCTGTGCCGACTTCGGTGAGCGCGCTATCTGGTTCGGCACCGATACGCGGAATATCGGGCGGGCGAGGGTACCTGAATAATCCGGGTCAATGAGCATTTATTGCTGAATGTTAGAAAGCGTTGCTCTTCGACCCGGATTTTCCACGCATGAGCAGATGCTCAAGAGCGACGTGAAGTGTCGGTTTGTGATTGATGTGCCTTGCTTCAACTATGCAGCGGATGCGTTTTTCCAGAGTGCATGGTTCATGTGCTCGGCTATAGTGATCCCGACTCAGCCATAGTGACCGGCATCCCGGCGCAGGCCGGGATACAGAACGCACCCCCTTCCTTGTCATCCGTTCCGTCATCCTGGCGTATGCCGAGGACATTGACCAATCCGCCATCCGGAAGTATGTTCACATGGAACCCGGTGGCAAGATGGAATCTGTGCCGCCGAACAAGAACACGTAAACGCCACGACAAGAGACTGATAACAAGCATGGCGAAACCTGATTAGCAATCCCGCACATTGCCGCTGATCGCCAGATCCAATCGATATGCAATGAACTCAAATACCAGCAGGATTCGTATTCTATCCCCGGCTTTTACCCCTTTAAGACATTGACATAATAATGGTGAATAGAATGAACAAATTAGTTGTAGCCATGATCAAAGTCGCCGCAATCTACGGACTCACTTCATTGAGTTCGGTAGTTAATGCGGAGACTGGCGGTAAAGAGAAAGGCGGGGCCACGATCAATTGGGATGGCATCAAGAATGTGAAATCCATCCCGTCTGTTCCGAGTAAAGAGACCGCTGTCAAAGCGGTGCCGGGCGGTGCCCAGGGAGTCTACCAGCTGGAGGAGGGTAGGACTGTTCCGGCCCAGAGGCTGGATGGTAGCCCTGCCAAGAAAGCCGCGACCGGAGCAGTTATTTATGGTCGGGGTGTATACGTAGAACGAAACGGTACTGTTCGTAGCGGGGGCAAGGTCGTCAGGAAACTTGAGCCAGGCGAGAGTCTTTCAATGGATGAGCTCGAAGGCTATTCACGAAAAGCCCCTGATTCACCTAATCGCTCAGCAGGAAGTGCATCATCAACCCCGCCAGTGGGACGTTCAGATATTCCCGGCTCACCTACGGGCTACCCCGCAGCACCTAATGAAGCGGGTCCCGCCAATGTCGGGCTGGGAAATCCATCCGGCGCAGGAGGCGCAACGATCTCCCCGGGGGCGATAGGGTCGCCTGACAGAGCGACGCGCGCTGAATCCAGATCCGGACAAGACGTTTTCGTTTTGGGCAATGGCACCCAGGTGCCTGCCGATCTGGGTGATGGCGTCACGGGGAAACCCAATGATGCCGGTGGTGTCGACTACAGTGATGGACGTTCCAGCCATGTCGATCCTGCAACAGGTGATACGGTCTTCTCCAACCCGGATGGTTCTGAAGCCTCTCGATACACGCCGGCGACAGAGGGAATGGGCACTACACCTGATGGTAAAGCCACGGAAACTTTCGTGATGCCGAATGGCAATCACGTACCCAGAGAGCAAGGCGGTGGCACTGGCGTACCCAATGACCGTGGCGGTGTCAGTTATCCTGATGGCAGCTATACCCAATACGATTCGGCCAGCGGAGAAACGGTATTCTTTGACAACACAGGCAACGAGATTGATCGGTCCGGCTCACAACAAGCCTTCCCGTCAACAACCGACGACGGCGGTTCCGTGTTTGTCATCACGAATGGGCAGACGGTACCCAGAACAGGGCCCGAGGGGCAGGTAGGAACGCCAAACGCAAACGGCGGGGTGGATTATGAAGGCGGGCTGTCAATCAATCCCACGGGAGATGGTAGAACGGTTGTCACGGGCAGTCCGAATGGAAACTATATAGCCGTGGAAAGTTCGACGGATGCAAGCGGAAACGCGACCTTCGATTTAGGCAATGGCACTTCAGTCCCGGCCAACAGCCCCGCAGGAGATGGTCGTATCGTGGAAGGTGGCGCAGGTGTTGAATACAGCGATGGTACGTTTGTCTCGGTGGACGCGAAGACCGGCGAAACCGTCATTCAATATCCTGGCGGCAGCTCTGAGGTTCTGTACGGTGAACATAACAAAAAAGATGCTGCCAACTATGTGTACACAACATCGGGTGAATCATCGAGTGGCAGCTCAAGCGATAACAGTTCCGGCACTAAAAAGGATTCGAGCGACAGTTCTGGCTCCACCGGGAAAAAAGACACCAGCTCAGATGACGATAAAGACAGTAAAAGCAAGGACGACGATAAGGATAGTTCCGACAAAGGCTCTGATGACAAGGGTGACGATAAAGGCAGTAAAGATGATGGGAAAGGCTCAGATGATAAAGAGGGCGCAGATAAGAACATAGCGGCCGACGGTGACGCGGGGAATGCGCCGGCGGGCAAGAAAACCGTTGATGATGCTCTCGCCAGAAAAACGGGCGAGAAAAAGCAGCCGGACAGCACCGCACCGCCCGGTTGTGATGAGGGACGAGGCGGTCCGCCTGGGGGTGTGGCAGAGCCGGGCGCAGGTCGGCAGGATTGTGTGCCGGGAAGTCTGCAGCCAAAAGGTGAGGATGATGATGACGCGGAACCAGCCCCGGTCCTGAACGCGCCTATCGGTAACTCGTTCAAACGCGATGCCATCAAACCCGAAGATCGGGTTGGACAACCTGGCGTGGGTATCGATAGAAACTCCAACAATGGTCGAACCCTGGACAACAAGCTTCAGGATATCGAGGGCGTCGTTAATCCAGGAGACAGATAGCCGACGAGCGCGGGACAGCAGCGACCCGCGCTCGCGGGTCGCTCAGTTCGTCCGTGTGATGTGGTTGTTCAGGATCATCTTGGCTGTGTCCGCAGGGAATGTTTCCTCGGATACCGTCAAATCGACGCGGATCTGTCCGCCGGGTCGCGCGATTTGATAGGCGCGGCTTGAGCTGCCGATGCCTGCGGTCCGCGCCATATCCTTCATATAAACATCTGTACCGAAACCGTCGATCTGCGTGTACTTGGGATCCAGCTTGTTAGGCGGGTCCAAAGGGTCGCCTTTGAACGCGACCGTAAGTTCAACCCGGGTATTTCCTGCGTATCCTGAGTACTTGCATGAGGAAGTTGGCAGGTGCGGTTGCGACTCGAGCGTGTCGCTGGGCTGCCCATTGAAGAGGGCGGCGACGGTGGCTCCCTCAAAGACGCACGGGTCGAGCGTCGGTTCCGCGTCACCTGCTTCTGCCACCGGAGCGGCGGTCGACAATGAAGCGGCGATCTCGTCGGCGACGGCACGCAGTCTGTCGACGGACGTTTTAACGCCGGTGGTGATGATTCTGAATTGCCGGTTGTCCGCATTGAATACGAAACCGAACGGGCGCGGATTGTTGGCGTCCCAGGTCGGGTCAAGCAGCGCAACAGCATCGCTGCCGGGGCCATCCTGAGGCTTCAGTACCGGCGGAGAATCCATGTTGTATCGGATTGCGGACGGGCTGGTGGCATCCGTGAGGGGTGCTGCGCGGACGCTGAGCGCAAAACCGATATTGACGTTCCACTTGCACTCGTCCGAAGTGACGGCGCGGCGCACCATCGGCTGGTCTTTCATCACAACGTCTACTGCTGCTGCCGCGCTCGCGTCAGAAAGCCACGGGCAAACCGGAACGGACTGCGATTCGCCGGACGATGGCGCATAAGCCGCCGCGAGCTTGATCGGCTTCGTAGGAAGTGCTGCCGTCTGTGCTTTGCTGTCCCTGACTGAGCTTTGTTTCGGCGGTGTGTCGCTGACATCGGTTGAGTTGTCGCCACAAGCCGTAAGTGCAAGGGCAAGCGAGGCGCCCGCCGCCATACAGGTGAAACGCAATGTGTCTGTAACTGGCATGTAAGTCATCCCTCTGCAGTTATTCTGTGCCCGTTTATTAGTGACCGAGGAGTACTGCCAAACAAATTGCAATGGCGTACAAAGACTACAGTGACGCGACTGGTCCGGCAAGAATATTTTGCCCGCCTGCCTGCGGGTTCGCAGGGGAAATGAAAATCGGGGTCAGAGAGCAATTGTTTCTAATATTAGGAAGTATTGCTCTCCGATTCGGATTATTTTCAGCCAGCGTTGCTCAACCAGGTATCCGGGGCTGCAGGGGTGCCCGGGCCTGTCCCCAATCTTTCCTGTCTACGCATATTTTCCTGTGAATCTGCTCTCGTCAACAGACAATCGTATTCAATTACCCTGCCTGAATCCCGCGTCACCGGGAACATACCCACAACACCAAAACCAGCGTTTTCGTAGATCGAAATACTTTCGATCCAGTGTGGCATGCCTTCATAAATCGAAATCAGGGAAACCTCGGATTGAAGTGCAGTGACATATTTCAGTTTGTCTCCCAATCCTTTGAACACCGCCATGTCGTAACCTTGTGTATCCATCTTCAGAAAGATACGCTTGTTCTCGATATCGGGGATAATAGTATCCAATAGTTGGTCCAGTCTTCGGACAGAGACAATTTCTTCCGTTATGCGTTGTGCTTTGTCACCAAAATGCTGAATACAATAGTCGTTTGTTTTCAAGAGAGAGCAAAAAACCGTTTCGTCCGAAATATTGATCGCCTGAGTTGATTCCTGATCGCCCAATGCCAGTTTGTAAACATGCCACTTGGGATCAGCAGCTGCAGCTTTAGTCAATTTTTCGAAAGCTGATGTGACGGGTTCGAATGAGTAAATATCCCCAGGGTAGAAAGACCGCAGCTGTCGGGCAAATTTTCCCTCATTTGCGCCAGCATCTATTACGACATTGATTTCACCTTTTGCAATAATCGATCTTATCTGGGCGCGATTTGAAAACCAGGCGTCCATCCCGTGCCGCCTGTCAATTATTGCGAAACAATTTGATCCAAACCGTTCTATATCACGACCGGATAGATATTCGACCAGATTTCGAACACGTTTCCTGAAAGTGCTCATGGTAAACCTCCATGTTTCAATCAAACGCACCTACAATTATCAGGTGCTACAACATTCCATATTCTCTCAACCGATTTGGCGAGGGCGCACTGCGTGTGGAGGGAATAGTCAAGAATCGACTATATTGCCGATTAGTCGCTGCGTATGATTCAACGCCATAAAAGATTCGGCGTCAATATCTCTACGCAGTTGCTGTTTGCGGCGAAAAGCCCGAAGCAAAAAGGTGTCAGAACCTTTTATCGGGGTCCTTTCCGGTCCGTATAAGTGCGGGGTAAGGTTAGAATCTGCCACCGGCAGGTATCAGTTGTTCTAGAATCTATCTCAGAATCGCAGATTGGCTGTTCAGGTAAGCAAGTTGAGAGAGCAATTGTTCGGAATATTTGAGCTAATTGCTCCCTGACCCGGATTATTCTGTTCACACAGGAATCACTGCATGGACGCACCACACAAGCGTTACCGCGCCTTCATCAGCTACAGCCAGCGCGACAAGGCAATTGCGCGGCGTCTGCATCGCGCACTTGAAACCTACCGCATTCCCGCCGGCGTAAAGGCATCGGTCGGCAGCGATCGTGCGCTGGGCCGTTTCTTCCGTGACGACGACGAGATGGGCGCCAGCCAGAGTCTCGGCGCGGCACTCGAAGGCGCCCTGGACGATTCGGAAAACCTCATTGTCATCTGCTCGCCCGCAGCGGCCCAATCGGAATGGGTCGATGCCGAAGTGCGCCACTTCAAGCGGCGCGGTGACGCGCGTGTCTTTGCCGTTATCGCCGACGGCGAGCCGAATGCGGGTGATTCAAGCCGCGAATGTTTTCCGCCATCCCTTAAAGTCAAAATCGATGCCGACGGCAATCCCACCGACCAACCGGACGAACCACGTGCGCCCGATCTTCGTCACGAAGGCATGCAGCGGGTGCGCGCGCAATTGGCCGCCGGCCTGCTCGGTCTGCCCTTCGATGAGCTGTGGCGCCGGGATCGCCGGCGCGCGCTGCGCAACCGGTTGATCGCCGCGGTCGCGGGTTTGGGGGTGGTGGCCGTGCTGGGTGTGACGGGGTATGGCTGGCTCGCCGCGCAGCGCGCGTCCCAGGATCAGGCCGCGCAGCAGGCCGTGGCCCTGGCACGTGCGGCCGCCGCCGACGGGCGTATCGGCGAGGCGCTCGATCGGCTGGCGCCGTTTCTGTCCTACCGCACAACGAAGACAGCGGTTGAACAGCCGCTGCGCGCGCTGCTCGGGTGGATTCCCGACCCATCGGCCGCGCTTCAGCCCAGCGGTATTCAAGCGGCGCGTTTGCGCGATGCCACCGTCCTGCTCGATCCGGGGCGTGAAGTCTACGATGTGTCCGACATCGGTCTTGCGCTCGATCGGCTGATCCGCTCGCGTGATGATCGGCGCCTGATCGCCATCGGCGATCAGCGCGTGGTTGTGTTCGATACCGCCACCGGGCAACGCACGGCGCAGATCGACAACGCCGAAGTGGAATGGTTGGGCCACGCATTTGAAGCGCCGAGCGGACTGATCATCGTCACCGGTGCGATTCTGGGGCCGACCAACGGTTCGGTGTGGCCCTATGCGCTATCGATATCCGCCGATGGCAAAAACGTTGAGCGCCAACAGATCCAGGCGCATATGTTCTGGGGCAGCGCCGTGGGCGTCAGCCCGAACTGCGACGCACTGCTGCTGGCCACCGAGGGCGACGCCCGCGCCTGGCAGGTCGAGACGCGCGCATTCGCCGCCGCGCAGTTGGGTGAGCCCGCCGCCTTGCCATCCTTTAAAGCCGCCGACGATTCGGATACGTCCGGCGTGGCCGGGCTGGCGCCACACGGCACGGCATTCCCGACCAGCGACGCATTCATGGGCGATGCCGCGCTCAATCCGTTCACCGCAGCGGGCTGCACGGCACTGGGCATGGACGATGGCTTCACGGCGGGCGATCAGCCCTTGCAGGGCGCCCGCGTGTTGTCGCTCGACCCCGGCCTTGTGCGCGAAGGCGCGGAGCGCTGGACAGCGACGACAATCACCCCCCGCGACACACCGGCACCGACCGATTACACACCGACCTGCACCGAGGCACAGCCATGCCCCGTCATCGGCGGGCAAACGGACCAGACGTTCGTGCGCGACGATCTGCCGCGAGGCACGTTCGATACGGTCGGGCCGCCGCCCGCGCCGCGCTGGTCGCGCCGTGTGGATTCGGCGGCCGCGACCGCATCGGCGGATGCGCCGATCTACTTCGAGCATCGCGTGTTCAACTCAGGTCACCAGCTCATCGTGTGCCGACCCAAGGAGGGCAGGGACGTCTGCCTCAGCACGTCGGCCCTGGGCGAGGATCTCTACGAGTTGCCGTTCCTGCGCTCCGCCGATGGGCGTTATCTGTTCTGGCCCTTTGGCGGCGCCGTCTATGATCTCGACACACTGCAGCCGCTGACGGCCAGCCGCGCCATTCCCGGAAGCGGCGGCAAGCATTTCGATTTTGAGTTCGATCGCCCCGGCCTGACCCTGGCCCACAACGGCCGCCTGGTGAGCTTCTTCGGTGATGCCGCCGGCAGCGCCGGCCTTGAGTGGACGCGCACGGACGACGAGCGTGCATCGCCACGCTTCGGTCTGCTCGCGCAGGAAGAGGGCGAATCACCCCTGCATACCCTGGCCTCGCTCGGCGGTCGCCAGTATCTGGCGGTGCGAACCGATGGCGTGCTGGTACGGCTCGATGCCGCAACCGGGCAGGAGGTCTGGCGCATGACCGCCGTCGGACTCGGCGAGATTGAGGACGTGCAACTCAACCCGGAACGCCGGCACGTGCTGC
>JBFEJM010000034.1:0-10975 GCA_041553175.1 Gammaproteobacteria bacterium
AAAATTCTTGTAAGTGATAAAGCTTACAAACGGGGCGCGTGCATTTACACTACTGGCGTTCTGAGTGAATTACTTTTCCAATAAAACATTTTTTCGGTGTTTTCCGTGTTTTCCGTGGCTAATGTTTTCCCTTTGCGTGCCTTTGCGGTAAAAATTATGTTTTTTCACTCTCCGCCCGAGTCATCATGCGGTGCGGACTCATGCTTGGCCCGCCGATGCTGGCGCAGTTGCCAAAGCGTGACGCCCGGTCCGGACAACGCATAGGTGAGGAAACCGAAGAACAGCATTTTCGGCGGATCAATTGACGTGAATACCATTATCAGTACCACCAGCAGCAGCGCCACAAACGGCACCCTGTTCTTGAAGTCCAGCTCTTTGAAACTGTAGTAGCGGAAGTTGCTGACCATCAACAGGCCGGCAAACAGCGTCAATACGAACGCAATCCAGATAAAACTGGCGCCTTCGGCGCCGATATCGGCACCGGTCCATACCAGCCCGACGACCACAGCCGCAGCGGAAGGGCTGGGCAGCCCCTGAAAATAACGCTTGTCCGCCACACCCACCTGGGCATTGAAGCGCGCCAGACGCAGCGCGGCGCAGGCCGCGTAGATAAATGCGGTCAGCCAGCCGACTTTGGCCCAGAACCAGCCGAATGCGCTCAGTTCCCTGAGTGACCATTGATACATGATCAACGCCGGCGCCAGACCGAACGCCACCATGTCGGTCAGGCTGTCGTACTGAACGCCGAATTCACTCTGGGTATTGGTCAAACGCGCGACGCGTCCGTCGATGCCGTCCATGACCATGGCAATGAATATCGCCATTGCGGCCACTTCGAACTGACCATTGATCGCCGCGACTATGCCATAGAAGCCGGCAAACAGTCCGGCCGTGGTGAACAGATTGGGCAGCAGATAGATACCGCGGCGGGCTTTGGAGGGAACAGGCTCGTGATTCATCGCATCCATCCTGATGATCAAATTTGTTTTAGCGTGCTGCAAGGCCGGTCAAGTTACAAGTCCGGCAGCGGACGCCTATTTTCGCAGCAGCAATCCGATCACGTCGGACCCGGCACGGACCCGATCACCGGCCTGCACCTTGATCCGACAGTTGGTCGGGAGATACAGCGCAATATCCGAACCCAGCGCGATGAAGCCGCACCGTTGCCCCTGCCCGACACGCTCGCCAAATCGTACATAGCAGCGAGGCGGGTTGTGCAACGGCCCTCGATTCATGACGATCACCAGATCGTCACCCTCGTCGGTCTGCAGCCAGACGCCGTGCGGTTGATCGGGATCGGCGTCGTGCCGCGGCTCCAGCATCTTGCCTTCGGCCGGGCTGCGGGTACTGAAGACACCCAGGGGCGTCATGCGGATGGAAACCCGTTGCGCGTCCCTCTCCAGATAGGGATCGGTGACGGTTTCAACCGCCGTCACCCGACCGTCGGCTGGACTGACAATGGCCAGAGGTGTGGACGGAACCTGGCGGGATGGATCACGAAACAGATAGAGCAGGACGCACACCACTGCCCACAACGGCAACGACAGCAGCCAACCGAACTGCAGCATTACCGCGACGGCCGCCGCTCCGAAAATGAATATGCTCAACCACCCTTCCCGAGCGATCAACGGATAGCGGTTCGAAGCCATGGGCTGATTGTCCTTCAGCTACGGGGTGCGGCAACGCCGCGCCCCGTAACCGACATCAATTGCGGGTCTTGTCGACGATCTTGCTGGCCTTGATCCAGGACATCATGCTGCGCAGGCGCTCGCCGACTTCCTCGATCTGATGTTCACGGCCGATACGGCGCTTGGCCTTGAGGGTCGGGGCACCGGCCTGGTTTTCCAGAATGAATTCGCGGGCGAACTCACCGGTCTGGATTTCGGTCAGGATACGCTTCATCTCGACCTTGGTCTCCGGTGTCACGACGCGCGGGCCGCGGGTCAGATCACCGTATTCGGCCGTGTTGGAAATGGAATAGCGCATATTGGCGATACCGCCTTCATACATCAGGTCGACGATCAGCTTCAGTTCGTGCAGACATTCGAAATAGGCCATCTCCGGCGCATAGCCGGCTTCGACCAGGGTCTCGAAACCGGCCTGCACCAGCGCCGTGGCGCCACCGCACAGAACCGCCTGTTCGCCGAACAGATCGGTCTCGGTCTCTTCCCGAAAGGACGTCTCGATAATACCGGCGCGGCCGCCGCCGTTTGCGGATGCGTAGGACAGTGCGATGTCCTTGGCCTTGCCCGAGGCATCCTGGAACACGGCGATCAGACTCGGCACACCACCACCCTGAGTGTAGGTCGAACGCACCAGGTGGCCGGGACCCTTGGGCGCAACCATGATCACGTCCAGATCGGAACGCGGCACAATCTGTTCAAAGTGAATGTTGAAGCCATGTGCGAACGCCAGCGCCGCACCCTTCTTGATGTTGGGCTCGATCACATCGTCGTAGAGCTTGCGCTGATGCTCGTCGGGCGCCAGGATCATCACCACATCGGCGCCCTTCACGGCGGCCGCGATTTCCTTGACCTTCAGCTTGGCCTTTTTGGCCTTGGCCTCGGAGGCCGAACCGGCACGCAGACCGACCACCACATCGATACCGGAGTCCTGCAGATTGTTGGCGTGCGCATGACCCTGTGAGCCGTAGCCGATAATGGCAACCTTGCGCTTCTTGATCAGGGACAGGTTGCAGTCTTTGTCGTAATACATGTTCATCATGGTCGAATACTCCAGAAAATAAAATTTGAAAACGGTGTCGAATGCCTGCGCAGCGGACTGCGCCGCACTGCAAATCAGTTACAACCTCAGGGCCTTGTCGCCGCGCGCGATACCGGATACGCCCGAGCGCACGACTTCGAGCACCAGAGACGGATCGACCGCCTGAATAAAGGCATCGATCTTTTCACCCGCACCGGTCAGCTCGATGATGTATGTGGTATCAGTCACATCGATGATGCGACCGCGGAAAATATCCGTAACCCGCTTCAGTTCTTCCCGCGCGTTATTCTTGGCCTGCACTTTCATCAACAGCATTTCACGCTCGATGTGCGGACCTTCGGTCATATCCATCAACTTGACCACGTCCACCAGTTTGTTCAGCTGCTTGGTGATCTGCTCGATGATGGAATCCGTGCCGTACGTCACGATAGTCATGCGCGACAGCGAAGGGTCTTCCGTCGGCGCCACCGTCAGCGACTCGATGTTGTAGCCGCGCGCCGAAAACAACCCGGCCACCCGCGACAGCGCGCCCGACTCGTTCTCCATCAGTATAGAAATGATATGTCGCATTTCGATCTCTAGAATTAAACCATTTAAATTCTTACCGCGAAGAACGCGAAGGCGCGCGAAGTAAAACCAAAAACCTTGCCAGGGAAAACCCGGGCATCATCGAATGCGGAGATCCATACCTCGACTGACCCCATCAGCGCCAGCCCGTGGACCGACTGCAACACATTGTTCAGGTCCGTGTTTTCCGTGGCAAATATTTTCCCTTTGCGCGCCTTCGCGTCCTTTGCGGTTAAAGTTCGTTCTTCAAATCAGAATCATCTCGTTCTGACCCGCGCCGGCCGGGATCATCGGATAGACGTTCTCGCTCTGGTCGGTGATGAAATCCAGGAACACGACGCGATCGCGCACTTTCATGGCCTCGATCAGGGCGCCTTCCACATCGCCCGGCTTTTCGATCTTCATGCCGGCGTGGCCGTAGCTTTCGGCCAGCTTGACGAAATCCGGCAGCGAATCCATATACGACATGGCGTAGCGCTTCTGATAGAAGAACTCCTGCCACTGCCGCACCATGCCAAGATAGCGATTGTTCAGGTTGATGATCTTGATCGGCAGCGCATACTGGCGACAGGTCGACATCTCCTGGATACACATCTGGATACTGCCTTCGCCGGTGATGCAGCAGACCGTCTCGTCGGGGTGCGCCATCTGTACGCCCATCGCGGCCGGAAAACCGAAACCCATCGTGCCCAGGCCACCCGAGTTGATCCAGCGCCGCGGCTTGTCGAACTTGTAGAACTGCGCGGCCCACATCTGATGCTGGCCGACATCCGAGGTCACGAAGGCCTTGCCCTTGGTTACCTTATAGAGGGTCTCGACCACATACTGCGGCTTGATGATGTCGCTGGTGCGATCGAACTTGAGACAGTCCATCGCGCGCCATTCCTCGATCTGCTTCCACCAGACCTTGAGCGCATCGGCATCGGGACGTTCGCTGCCGTCCTTGACCATCTTGATCATCTGCTTGAGCACGTTGTCGACGCCGCCGACGATGGGTACATCGACCTTCACGTTCTTGGAAATCGACGCAGGATCGACGTCGATATGCACGATCTTGGCGGTGGGACAGAATTTCTCGATGTTGCCGGTCACCCGATCGTCGAAGCGCGCGCCGACCGCGATCAGCACGTCGCAATTATGCATAGCCATATTGGCTTCATAGGTTCCGTGCATGCCGAGCATGCCGACGAACTGGCGGTCGGTCGCGGGATAGGCGCCCAGCCCCATCAGCGTATTGGTGATGGGAAACTCCAGCAGCCGCGCGAACTCTGTCAGCGGCTTGGACGCGTTGTCCAGGATGACACCGCCGCCGGTGTACAGCATCGGCCGCTTGGCGGTCATGATCAGGTCGACGGCCTTCCTGATCTGGCCGCTGTGACCCTTTACCACCGGATTGTAGGAGCGCATGGTCACGCGCTTGGGATAATGATACTCACAGCGCTGCGCGGAAACGTCCTTGGGGATATCCACCACCACCGGACCCGGGCGGCCGGTGGTCGCCACAAAAAACGCCTTCTTGATGGTCTCCGCGAGATTGCGCACGTCCTTCACCAGGAAGTTGTGCTTCACGCAGGGGCGTGTGATACCGATGTTGTCGACTTCCTGGAAGGCGTCGTTGCCGATCAGCGCCGTCGGCACCTGACCGGTGAACACCACCATCGGAATTGAATCCATATACGCCGTCGCGATGCCGGTCACTGCATTGGTCGCGCCAGGGCCGGATGTCACCAGCACACAGCCGGGGCGACCGGTGGAACGCGCATAACCATCGGCGGCATGCGTCGCGGCCTGTTCATGGCGCACCAGAATATGTTTGACCTTGTCCTGCTGATAGAGGGCGTCATAGATGTGCAGGACTGCACCGCCGGGGTACCCGAAGATGATTTCCACGCCTTCGTCCTGCAGACAGCGGACAAAGATCTCGGCACCGGTCAATTCCACGAGCAGTTTCTCCTGCGACCCTCGGGTCGAACATCCGATTCAGTTGCGTCTACCATCTGCGGCCCGGTGGCGGCGGCAAGCCGCCGGAACAATCCCGCGAAGCCATTGAGGGTAAACAAAAATGCCCGCAAAACGGGCCGCGCCGCCCGCTCCGGGCGGAACACGGAAAGCTACGTATATTAGTCGCCGAGGTCAAGGTATACCAGCACCTCGGGTGTATTTTCCGACCGGTCTGCCGACCTTCTTTGCAGCACCGAGGCCCGCGGCGGCTTGTCCCACCCGGTACCCGCCACGTAAGCTAGCCCCAACACGAGTCCGCAGCGCGCGCGAGGGAGACTTTATCCACATGACTGGTTACCGAACTGGATTGATCTTGATCAGCTGGCTGGCCCTGGCCGGCCTGGCACAGGCCGCCATGTATAAATGGGTGGACGAGAACGGCGTTACCCAATATACCCAGTACCCCCCGCCCAACCAGAAGTCCGAAACCATTGTGCCGCCACCCACCCCGGCCCAGGACCCCGCCGGCGCCCATCAGAAACTGGAGCAAACCCTGCAGAAGCTGGATGAAGACAGCAAAGCCCGCGCAAATGCCGAGGCGGAGCGGGAAAAGTCCGCCGCCGCCGAGCAGCAGCGCAAGCAGAACTGCCAGGCCGCGCGCAGCAATCTGGAGAAACTGACTACGGGGGGCCGGAAACGTGTGATCGGTCCTGACGGCACGGCCAGCTATCTCAGCGAGGAAGACCGCCAGGCGCGGATCACTGAGGCCAAGAAGCAGGTCGACGAATACTGCTCCAGGAAGAAATAGACCCATGCCCCTGCTTCGCATCCAGACCAACCGAGCCGTCGCCGAGGCCGATCAGGCCGGCCTGATTCGACAGGCCTCCGCCCGGGTCGCCGCACTGCTGGGCAAACCCGAGCGCTATGTGATGGTCACACTGGAGCACAATCCGGCCATGCTCTTTGGCGGCAGTGATGCCCCGCTCGCCTATCTCGAACTCAAGAGTATCGGCTTGCCCGCCAACAGAACCGGCGAACTGTCCAAGGCGCTGTGCGAACTCATGCAGCAGGAACTCGATATTGCCGGTGATCGTGTCTACATAGAATTCGCCGACGCCGCTCGCAACATGTGGGGCTGGGACGGCGGGACGTTCTAAGCACTGACCTCTTTACCGATTCACACCCGAGTCCGCGGAGAACGCCGAGATAGGAATTTTCCTGTATGGAAACTCCGTGTCCTCTGTGTTCTCCGGGGTGAAACAGCCGGGTTATCACTGGCCCCCAACGCCAAGCACCTATAAAATCCTGGTTCCGAATCCAGACGACGAATCTTCCCCGCCATGCGCACATCCCGTTTTCCGCTCTCCACCCTGAAAGAAGTCCCCGCCGACGCCGAGGTGATCAGCCACAAACTGATGCTGCGCGCCGGCATGATCCGAAAAGTCGCGGCCGGGGTGTACAACTGGCTGCCACTGGGGCTCAGGGTGCTGCGCAAGGTCGAGGCCATCGTGCGCGAGGAAATGAACCGTGCCGATGCGCTGGAGGTACTGATGCCGTCGATACAGCCGGCCGAGCTGTGGCAGGAATCCGGGCGCTGGGAGAAATACGGCCCCGAACTGCTGCGCATCACCGATCGGCACGAGCGCGAATTCTGTTACGGCCCGACCCATGAAGAGATCATCACCGAACTGGCACGGCGGGAACTGAAGAGCTACAAGCAGCTGCCGGTGAACTTCTATCAGATCCAGACCAAGTTCCGCGACGAAATCCGGCCACGCTTCGGCGTCATGCGCGCACGCGAATTCCTGATGAAGGATGCCTACTCCTTCCACAGCGATCAGGCCTCGTTGAGCGAGACCTACCAGGTCATGTTCGATACCTACTCGCGCATTTTCACCCGCCTGGGCCTGAAGTTCCGTCCGGTGCACGCGGATACCGGCAGCATCGGCGGCGCCGTGTCGCATGAGTTCCACGTGCTGGCGGATTCCGGCGAGGACGCCATCGCGTTCTCGGATGCCAGCGATTACGCCGCCAATGTCGAACTGGCCGAGGCCGTCGCGCCGACGGGAACGCGTGCCGCGGCGACCCTGCCGATGACCAAAGTCGCGACGCCCGGCGTACACAGCATCGAAGAGGTCAGCGGCTTTCTGAAAGTGGCACCCGCGCAATGCGCCAAGACCCTGCTGGTGCAGGGCGCCGGGGAAGGGACAGTCGTCGCCCTGGTCCTGCGCGGCGACCATGAACTGAACGCCGTCAAGGCGGAAAAACATCCGGCTGTCGCCAGCCCGCTCACCTTTGCGACCGACGCCCAGGTCAAGGCCGCGACCGGGGCGGCACCCGGTTCGGTCGGCCCGGTCGGTCTGAACATCCCGCTTGTCGTCGACCGTGCCGCGCTGCATCTGGCCGATTTCGTCTGCGGCGCCAATGAAGACGGCCAGCACCTGACCGGCGTGAACTGGGGTCGCGATCTGGCCGAACCCGAGGCCGCCGATCTGCGCAATGTGCTGCCCGGCGATCCCAGCCCCGACGGCAAGGGCACACTATCCATCGCCCGCGGCATCGAGGTCGGACACATCTTTCAGCTCGGCACCAAGTACAGCGAGGCGATGAAGGCCACGGTGCTCGACGAAAACGGCCGCGAAACACCGATGATCATGGGCTGCTACGGGATCGGCGTCTCACGCGTGGTGGCCGCCGCGATCGAGCAGAACAACGACGACAAGGGCATTCTCTGGCCCGAACCGATCGCGCCCTTCCGCGTCGCCCTGCTGCCGATGGGTATGAAGAAGTCCTACCGCGTTGCCGAGGCCTGCCAGAAGTTGTATGACGAACTGCGGGCGGCCGGCATCGACGTCCTGTTCGACGACCGCGATGCCCGTCCCGGCGTGATGTTCGCCGATATGGAGCTGATCGGCATTCCGCACCGCATTGTCATCGGCGAGAAAAACCTTGACGCGGGCATGGTGGAATACAAGCAGGGCCGCGCCACCGAGGCGGAACTGGTACCGATCGGGGAGATCGTCGCCCGGCTCAAGTGAGCGTCGACACCGGCCGATTCAGTTCGAAGCAGTTGTATTTACACCAGAACCCGTAGGGTGCAATAGCGAAGCGTATTGCACCGGATGTTTGGAAGCCATACGGCGTATTACGGCCCTCGGCCTAATGCGTCCTACGATAATTCGATACTTCTTCGCGCGCCATCGCGTCCTTCGCGGTAAAAGTATTCTTTTTTTAACGGTAAGGTTGGCTTTCTCGACATGACCAGAAACACATCAGGCCACAAAGCGCTCCGCGCGACAATCGCCGCTGTACTGCTGGCGACTGCCGGTGCCGCCAATGCCGCCGTTCAGGAACGCCCCGATGCCGACGACCGTGCTTTGCTGACGCATGCCATTACCAGCGCGCAGAGCTTCGATGACCGTTTCGAGGCCGAGGTCTGGTTGACCGACATGGCCACCCGGTTGAAGCGCTGGGACGAAATCCCGCCCGAAGAACGCATCCAGATCCTTAAAACCGTCCATCAGGAAGCGACCCATGCGGGGCTCGCCCCCGAGCTGGTACTGTCCGTCATCCACGTGGAAAGCAATTTCGACCGTTTCGCCATTTCCTCGGCCGGCGCCCGCGGCCTGATGCAGGTCATGCCGTTCTGGCTGGAGGAACTCGAACGCCCCAATGACGACCTGTTCGATATCCGCACCAACATCCGTTTTGGCTGCACTATTCTTAAACACTATCTCGAACGCGAGAAGGGCAACCACCAGCGCGCGCTGGCCCGTTACAACGGCAGCGTCGGCAAGACCTGGTATCCGATTCGCGTGTTCGACGCGATGCGCAAGCGCTGGTATCTGCAATAACTCGTTCTCGTCCTTCGGTCCGCCGATCTATTGACCACGTTGTGCAAACGCCAGTATTTCCGGCACCTGTTTGGTAATACCTCGATCGACCATACAGGGCAGGACTGCATTGATCCGCGCAAAGAGTTTCTCCGGGAATCCCAGATACGCTTCATCCTTTTCCTTCTCGACGGCCTGTACGATCTTGGCGGCCACCCAGTGCGCATCGTCCATATGCATCATGCCGCGTTCGGCCATGAGATAGACCACGTCCGGATTCAACGGTGTCTTCACCGCACGCGGTGAAACATAGGTTACGCCTACACCGGTGCCGGCGAGTTCGCGGCGCAGTGCCTGCGAGAAACCGCGCAGAGCGAACTTGCTGGCCGAATAGACTGCAAAACACGGAAACCCGATACTGCCGAACATTGAACCGATATTGACGATGCGGCCGCTGCCTTGCGCGGTCATTCCCGGCAATACGGAACGTACCAACTGCATGGGCGCTTCCACATTGACCTGCAGGATGCGCTGTATCATCGCCGGATCTGTGTCCTGAAAGCGTTTGAAATCGAGAATGCCGGCGAGATTGATCAGAAGATCGATGCCGCCAAACGTCTCCCGCATCCGTTTCACCGCGGCGTCACGCTCCTCTGCCAGGCTGATGTCCGAAGCCAGCGCCAACACCTCCGGTGCCTTGCCACGCAACGATTGAGCGAGCGCGGTGACCGCTGCGAGATCACGATCGACCAGACACAGGCGCGCACCACGGGCGGCCAGTAACGCTGACATTTCCCGTCCGATACCACCGGCGGCGCCCGTCAACAGGACACGTTTGTCGTTCAGTTTCACGATGACCTCTACTCCGGATTTGCTGACGCGCTCAGGATTTGCTCTTGACCTGACTGATCAATGCCTCGACTTCACGCCGGCGGCCCTCATCGGCATCTTTACGCATCGGACGCGGCGGTGCCTGCAGCGCTTTGTGCAGTACGGCCAATGCCTCGGCGGAACGTCCCTGGCGCTGCAGAAAGTCGCCGTAGAAATAATTCGGGTCGATACCGTCGGGATTGATCGCAAGCGCCTTTTTCAGCATCGCCTCGGCCTTGTCGTCGTCGCCGAAGCCGATCGGCCAGCCCGGCACCTGGTAATAGAGACTGCCGAGACTTGTATAGACCGACCCGTCCAACGCCGTGGGATCAACCTTCTCCGCTTGCAGCAGAAGGTCGCGCGCACTCTTCACTTTCGACAATGCACCGAGACCACCCTTCACTCCGGCATGAGTGCTGAGCACAATGGCTTTCCAGATTTTCGGTTCGGCCTTGTCGGGATAACGCTGCTCCAACGCATCGGCCTGTTCTTCGAGTTCGGTGAAGGCCTTGTCCTGCTGCTCCTTGGGGAGTTGATAGTGAATGCGTGCCCATTCGTGCTGAATCGCGGCGATACCGTCGGTCAGATCATCATCTTGTGCGCTGGCGGTCAGGGCAAAGGCACAGAGCGCCAACATCGACATGAATCTCGTAATGCGTGACATAGAAATCTCTCCAGACAGATTGTTCAAGAAATACTGCGGAACACATCGCCGTACAGGCGATAGACCATCTTGGCGCAGTGAATCAGCGCGTCGACATCGGCCGGATCATCAAAACGATCCACCAGAGACTGAAAGAACTGGATATGCTCCTGGTCCAGTGAACCGTGTGAGGTCAGATAACGGAAGGCGGTCTTCGGCAGCTTGAGGCTGTCCTGAATCGCCCCCGCCGCATTGCTGGCCAGCGCGGCGCTGGTGGTCTCGAGTACGAACACCATGCCGAACATCCCGATCGGATTGCGGCGCTGCACGGTATCGTAGGCGTAGGCCACCATCAGTTCCGTCGCCGGAAACGGCGTCGCGCCGCGCGCGGCCTCGG
>JBFEJM010000035.1:0-10748 GCA_041553175.1 Gammaproteobacteria bacterium
GAGAGGCTCAAGTCGGATCTTGAGCGGCAGGGTTTTGCCGTCGACTGGCAGAACAACGGCATCGACGGTCAGTTCATGGGCGAGCAGGAACCCTATGATGCGATTGTCCTCGACCTCGGCTTGCCCCGTCGTTCCGGCCTGGAGGTGCTGCGAAACTGGCGTGGTGCCGATGTGGCGACTCCGGTGCTGATTCTGACCGCGCGCGATGCCTGGCACGAAAAAGTGGAAGGCTTCAAGGCGGGCGCCGACGATTATCTGGGCAAGCCGTTTCATGTGGAAGAACTGGTGGCCCGGGTCAATGCGCTGATTCGGCGCGCATCGGGTGTCGCCAAACCCCAGTTGAACAGCGGCGGACTGGAATTGGATGACGCCCGCCAACTGGTGCATACACCAGCCGGCGAGGATATAGAACTGACCGGAACGGAGTTCCGTCTGCTGCGCTACTTTATGCTGCATCCTGGCGAGATCCTGTCCAAGACGCAGTTGGCCGAACACGTCTACGATTACGATTCCGACAAGGACAGCAATGTGATCGAGGTCTATGTGCGCCGCCTGCGGCAGAAGCTGGGCGATGACCTGATAGAGACGCGGCGGGGGCAAGGCTACATTTTCACTGTGACCGGCGCATGACTTCGATCCTGCAGCGTCTCAGTATCGGTCTGGCCTTCAGTCTGATCGGCGTGTTCATGATCCTCGGCTTTGGTATGAGTCTGTCGTTCCGTCTGCTGACCGACAGTTATATCGCCACGCGTCTCGAGCACGATACAGAAAGTCTGCTGGCCGCAATCATTCTCAATCCCGACAGTGACATCGTCGAACTGCGTTCCGGACGTATGAATCCGGTCTATCACCAACCCTTCTCAGGTCACTATTACCGTATCGATGTCGATGGTACGTCATTACGTTCGCGTTCCCTGTGGGATCAGACGATGGATGTGCCAAAGGTGGCGGTAGGCGAAATGACGCTGCTGCGTCTGGAAGGGCCCGAGCGGCAGCTGCTGCTGGTGCGGGTGGCGGCGTACGAAAAAGCCGGCCGACAGGTGCATGTCGCCGTGGCCGAAGACCTGTCGCCGATTCGTACCGAGGTACGCCGTTCACAGCTCCGTTATGTATTGTTCGGTGTCGGAGCGCTGTTGTTTTTGCTGCTGTTGCAACGGCATATTCTCCGTCACGGATTGCGCCCATTGGGAAAAACCCGTGAGGAGATCGCGGAGCTGGAGCGCGGTGAACGGCAGCAGCTGAGCGAGACGGTACCGGAGGAGCTGAATCCGGTTGTGTATCAGATCAATCGCCTGCTGTCGACCTTGCAGCAGCGCCTCAGCCGTTCGCGCAATGCCATGGGCAATCTCGCCCACGCCATCAAGACGCCGCTGACACTGCTGAGTCAGATTGCGGACCGCGATGATGCATTTCATGATCGCACCGCCGCCGAAGAAACGCGCCAACTGGTGGAGCGGATCCGCGCGCTGACCGAGCGCGAACTGAAGCGGGCGCGCCTGGCCGGTGCCGCGGGTATCACTCAGCGACTGGCGCTTCGGCACGAGCTCGATGCGCTGGGCGCGGTGTTGCAGCAGTTATATCGTGAACGCGGATTGCGATTGGAGTTGGAAATTCCAGAGGCATTGCAGCTGGCGGCCGATCGTGAAGACATGCACGAACTGTTCGGCAACCTGCTCGACAACGCCTGCAAATGGGCACGCAGTCGTGTGCGCGTGCGGGCGGAAACGGACGCCGATGGGGTGACGGTGCGGGTGGAAGACGACGGTCCCGGACGTGATCCGGATGAACTCGCGCGTTTGAATCTGCGTGGCGTGCGGGTCGATGAGGATACGACACCGGGCCATGGGCTGGGGCTCGCGATCGTGCAGGACATCGTCGCCCACTACGGCGGGCGGCTGCATCTGGATCGCTCCAGCGAACTCGGTGGTTTCTGTGCGGAGGTCTGGCTGCCGTTCAGGCAGGCCGGGTGATGATGCTTTCCCGCTGACGCCGTTTGGGTATCGCGGCAGTGCGCCGGTCAGTGCGCTTCGAGTTTAGCCAGCTCGCGCAGAATGCCGAGTACCAGTTTCTGTCCCGCTTCGCCCATACCTTCGCAGAGTTTGTCGGCGTCGCGTTCGCCGGTGACGAGCGGGCGGACAATGGCGGCGATGCGGGCCATGTCACCTCCGGCCTGCATCATTTGCGTGGCCATATTGGCGACCAGTTGCAGCGCTTCGATATTGCCGCTGCGGGCGGCATGAATCATGGCGGCCAGACCGGGGGCGGCCATGTTGCCGTCGATTTCGGTGGAGAGATCGGGCAGCGTTGCCGGGTTCTGAATGCCGCGCAGCATGGCCTCGATAATGGTGAAGTCCTCTTCGTCGAGATGACGAAAGGCACTGACCTCACGCTGTCCGGCCAGCACTTTGCGCACAGCGGCGACCAGTTCGGTCCAGCCGTTGTCGGCCGCCTGCCGCAGAATGTCCTCCAGGTCGGGGACGATCGCCCGGTTCTGGCATGCCATCACCACGCGGTGGATGAGTCCGGCGTGCGCTTGCATGATCTGTTCGGTTTTCTCGGGCAGGCTGGGCATGGCTGGCAATTCCTTGTCGAGAGGGTAGGGGCGAGTGTAGCGGAACCGGCCAGGTGTCGGAACCCGAGTGCGCGGTCTGAATCGGAAAACCCCAATATTTATAAGTCTGTGACCCGGCTGGCGCTGCTCAGGACGCCCGTTCCGCCTCAGTCGCCAGGTCGTCCTGGCTGGGGTTTGGGCTGCCGCACTGAGAGTTGCCGCGGTCTGAATCCCAGCGGCTGACCGCAGCCGGCACACGGGCCGTATCTACGCCCGTGCGCCGAGGTACAAACAGTGCTTTAGTTATTGTTTTACGTGTCGTTACGTAGGAGGGGCGCGGATTCCGCTGCATTGAATTTTTGCCAGAGATTGACGATGGCGCAAAACAGGTCGGCAGTACGTTCAGCGTCGTAGATGGCCGAATGGGCCGCTTCCTCGTTCCAGTCGAATCCAGCTGCCTGCACCGCACGCGCCAGGACGGTCTGACCGTAGGCAAGTCCGCCCAGGGTGGCAGTGTCAAAGGTGCTGAACAGATGAAAAGGATTGCGCTTGATGCCGGCCCGCTGGCTCGCCGCTTTCACGAACGCGAGATCAAAGGACGGATTGTGGCCGACCAGGATCGCGCGGGTGCATTCGCAGTCCTTAACCAGTTTGCGGATGGGCTGGAAAATATGCTGCAATGCCTCGCGTTCCGGTTTGGCGAAACGGAACGGATGGTAGGGATCGATGCCGGTGAAGGCCAGCGCCTTTGGATCCAGATTGGCGCCACGAAAGGGCTCCACATGGCAGGCATGGGTTTCCAGGCGCGACATGATGCCCCGGTCGTCCATCTGCAGTGTGACGGCGGCGATTTCCAGCAGGGCATCGGTCTTGTGATTGAAGCCGGCGGTTTCGACATCGACGACCACCGGCAGGAAACCGCGGAAACGTTCGCCGATGCGGATTGAATTTGTGTTTTCAGACATGCGCGCAGCATACCGAATATAGGCTGCCTTGGCGATGTGAATACAGGCTGTTTTGCTATTCTTACGTGCCTCGCCTACAGTTTGGCGGGACTCTAGATCTTATATAAAGAGAGAGGAATGAAACATGGTGACCCGTTGGATCACTCTGCTGATGCTGTTACTGGTTGCGCCGTTGGGCGGCGTGGCGTTGGCCGAACAGGCCATGGCACCTGCCGCTGCAGCCGGCCAGGGACTGCTGTGGAAGATCGAAAAGGCCGGCGTCAAACCCAGTTACCTGTTCGGCACCATGCATTCCGAGGATCCCAAGGTGGTGACGTTGTCAGACACTGTGCGTGCCGCCTTCGTCGCGTCCGATCGGATCGTGCTGGAAATGGTGATGGATCCGCCGACCATTTCCGCATTGAGCAATACCATGCAGATCGCAACCGGCCCGGACCTTGCCGCGCTGCTCGGACAGCCGCTGTATCGCCAGGTGGTGCAGGCCATGAGCGAGCAGGGCATACCCGAACATGTGCTGCGCACCATGAAGCCCTGGGCGGTCGCCACCACCATGATGGTGCCGAAATCGAACACCGGATTGTTTCTGGATCGGGTGCTGTATCTCGAAGCGCTGGCCAAGGGCAAGCCGGTGACCGGATTGGAAAGCGTGGAAGAGCAGGTGGCCGTGTTCGATGGCATGAGCCAGGACGATCAGATGGTGCTGCTGCAGGAGGCACTGAAGGCCTATCCAAAACTGGAGCAGACCTATGCCGATATGCGCGAGGCTTATGTCAGCCGTGATCTGCAGGCATTGGTCAAGATCAGCGACGACAGCATGGCGGGTGTCGATCCGGCCTTCGTCAAACGTTTCAATGCGCGGGTTATCACCGATCGCAATCAGCGCATGCTGGATCGTCTGAAAACCGACCTCGCACAGGGTGGTGCTTTTGTGGCCGTCGGTGCGCTGCATCTGGCCGGCAATGAGGGGCTGATACAGCAGCTGCGCAAGCAGGGCTATCGCGTTACCGCGGCGTACTGACGCGGGTCAATCGATCGCTGACCATGGTTCTCCGCGGGGCGCAACAGCACGGCGTATTGCGCCGAATGTTTCCAACCCTCACTCATTCGGCGCATTACGGCCTTCGGCCTAATGCGCCCTACGCGAGCGAGGTTTCGATTTTCCAGCGCAACCGCTCGCCCGCATACAGTGGCACCACGTCGGCATCGCCCAGCGGGTAGCTTGCCGGTACCTCCCATTCCTGTTTCACCAGCGTGACCGTATCGCTATGACGCGGCAGACCGTAGAAGTCGGCGCCGAAGAAACTCGCGAATCCTTCCAGACGATCCAACGCGCCGGCATCTTCAAAGGCCTGCGCATACAGCTCCAGTGCGGCGTGGGCGGTGTACATGCCGGCGCAGCCGCAGGCACTTTCCTTGGCATTGCGCGGATGCGGGGCACTGTCCGTGCCCAGAAAGAATTTCGAATCGCCGCTGATGGCGGCCTCCACCAGCGCCTGCCGATGGCGTTCGCGCTTGAGCACCGGCAGACAGTAGTGATGCGGGCGCATGCCGCCTTGGAACATGGCGTTGCGATTCATCAGCAGGTGATGCGCGGTCAGCGTGCCGGCGACATTCGCAGGTGCGTCGCGCACGAAGGCGATGCCGTCCGCGGTCGTGATGTGTTCCAGTACCACCTTCAGATTCGGGATGCGCTCGATCAACGGGGCGAGGTGGCGTTCGATAAACACCGCCTCACGATCGAACACGTCGATATCGGGGCTGGTGACTTCGCCGTGCACCAGCAACGGCAGGCCGACCTCGGCCATGGTTTCCAGCGTGGCGTAGGTCTTCTCCAGCGCGGTGACGCCGGCATCTGAATTGGTGGTTGCGCCAGCCGGATACAGTTTCACTGCGTGTACCTGGCCGCTGTCCTTGGCGCGGCGGATCTCGGCCGGCGCCATGTTATCGGTCAGGTACAGCGTCATCAGCGGCTCAAAGCCGGTGTTCTGCGGCAGCACATCGAGGATGCGCTGACGGTAGGCCAGTGCCTGGTCGGTGGTCGTCACCGGCGGCTTCAGGTTCGGCATGATGATGGCGCGGCCGAACTGAGCGGCCGTGTGCGGCACGACGCTGGCCAGAGCGGTACCGTCGCGTACATGCAGATGCCAGTCGTCGGGGCGGGTAATCGTGATACTCATGCTGGCGTGACTTCGCTCGGTTCGCGGTTAAGGGGCATGCGTTCGCGGCGCTCGGGTGTCGGGGAAAGGCAAATGCGCTTCGTCGGGTTCGGCGAGACGCGACCTGATGCGTCTGGCGGTGTCACTGTTTCTGCCGATCCCCGACCTCTTCTCACACAATCGACGGTTCCTCTTCCATCAGCGGATTGTAGTCGCTCAGATGTTCGGCCTGAAACTGTTCCACCATCGCTTCCGCGGCCTTGGGCTGTTCGAAGCGCGCGACGTGGAACAGCGCATCGCCCTCGTGCACCAGCGGAATATTGGTGCGGCCGATAATGATGCCGGACGTGTTGCTGACCACTTCGACTTCGCGCTCGCCGAAGGGATCGGCCACGGTGCCCAGTGACATGCCGTTTTTGACACGGGCACCCAGCGGCACGGTGGCGCGCAGAATGCCGCTTTGCGGCGCGCGAATCCAGGTGCTGGAACGGGCAACCAGCGCCTCCGGAATCTTCAGTTTCTTTTTGCTGATGGGCAGCATGCCCAGTTCGCGCATGACCGACAGGATGCCGCGCACGCCACCGCGTATGCAGACCTCATTGAAGCGCAGCGCCTCGCCCGCCTCATACAGCAGCGTGTGCACACCGGCCTCGGACGCCAGTTTGCGCAGGGTGCCGTCGAGCAGGGCGCCATTGAGAATGACCGGCGCACCGAAGGTACGCGCCATGCGTTCGATTTCCGGATTGTCGAGATTGCCGCGCACCTGCGGCAGATTGTCGCGGTGCACGGCGGCGGTGTGCAGGTCGATGCCATGCGTGCATTTTGCGACGATTTCCTGCAGAAAGATGTTGGCGACGCGCGCGGTCAGCGAGCCGGTTTCCGAACCCGGGAACGATCTATTGAGATCGCGCCGGTCCGGCAGGTAACGGGTGTGATTGATGAATCCGTGCACATTCACGATCGGTACCGCAACCAGCGTACCGCGCAGCCGCTTGAGTACCGGCAGTCGCAGCACCCGGCGGATGATCTCGACGCCGTTGATCTCATCGCCATGCACGGCACCGCTCAGAAACAGACGCGGGCCGGGGTGCTTGGTATGAATGACATGCACCGGAATCGTGACCGGTGCATGGGTGTACATCTGGGTGACCGGCAGGTCGATATAGACGTTGCTGTCCGGTGCGATCGTGGTGCCGTTGATCTGCAAACAATGCTGCGTTGCTTCAGTCTTGCTCATACGCTTCGGGTCAGCCTTTGCCGCGGGTGCGGGTCTTGCCGGGTTTGCCCTCTTTCACCATGAAGTCGATGATCATGCCGGCGATGTCCTTGCCGGTCGACTTTTCGATGCCCTCCAGGCCGGGCGAGGAATTCACCTCCATCACCACCGGGCCGTGATTGGAACGCAGAATGTCCACACCGGCGACGTTCAGACCCATGGCGGCGGCGGCGCGTACCGCGGTCGAACGTTCCTCCGGCGTGATCTTGATGATTTCGGCGGTGCCGCCGCGATGCAGGTTGGAGCGGAACTCCCCTTCCTTGGCCTTGCGCTGCATGGCCGCAACCACTTTCTCGCCGACCACGAAGCAGCGGATGTCGGCGCCGCCGGCCTCCTTGATGAATTCCTGCACCAGGATGTTGGCCTTGAGACCCATAAAGGCCTCGATCACGCTTTCCGCCGCCTGCTGCGTCTCCGCCAGCACGACGCCGATACCCTGCGTGCCTTCCAGCAGCTTGATCACCAGCGGTGCGCCCTTGACCATTTTGATCAGGTCGTCCACATCATCGGGCGAATGCGCGAAACCGGTGACGGGCAGGCCGATGCCCTTGCGTGCCAGCAGCTGCAGCGAACGGAGTTTGTCGCGCGAACGCGAAATCGCGACCGATTCATTGAGCGGGAAGACGCCCATCATCTCGAACTGGCGCAGCACCGCCGTACCGTAAAAGGTGATGGAGGCGCCGATACGCGGAATGACGGCATCGAAGCCTTCCAGCGGCTCGCTCTTGTAGTGAATGGCCGGCTTGTGCGAAGTGATGTTCATGTAACAGCGCAGCGTATCGATGACCCTTACCTCGTGGCCACGTTCCTGGGCCGCTTCGACCAGACGGCGGGTGGAATAGAGGGATTTCTTGCGCGAGAGGATGACGATTCTCAAGTGAGGCTCCTTTGCTGAAACCTTGATCAGCGATTCTGCGCGACACTATGCGACGTCGCACGCCGCCCCGTCATGGGGGCTTGGGTTTTCCCGTCAGGTAAGAGCCGGCCGGATCGACCACGAAACCTTCACGTAAGGTGGTGCGTCCCAGCAGCATACGGAATTTCATGGTATCACGATCGGTCAGGGTGATTTCCACTGGAATATCACGGCCGGCCACGCGTATGGGCGTGCGGATGACATAGCGGAGCTCGTTGTGCCCACCCGAATCGGTGACGTTGCGACGGTCGACGACATCCGCCACGCATTCGATCTGTATATCGGAGCGCTTCTGCAGCGGATGCATGGCGAAGCGCACCCGGTCCTGACCGTTTTCCTCAAAGGCCTCGACGCGGAATGCATGCAGGGCGGATGTCCGCGCGCCGGTATCGATCTTGGCCTTGATCTTCTTGATTCCGAGTTCCGGCAGCGCGACCCATTCGCGCCAGCCCAGCGTCACTTTGTCCTTGTCCTCAGTCATGATGGCTTGCTCTCCAGCGCACGTTTGGCAGCATACAGGATACTGCCTTCCAGCAGTGCCGTGAGGGTAAAGCCGACACCGAAGCCGGTGATGTCGGTCGGGATGTGCGCGAGCCCGCCCTTGTGGTTGCCGGCGGCCAGATCGATATGTATCCAGGCCGAGGTTGCCGGTATGAAACGGTTGAGGAAGCGCGCTGCCAGGATATGATCCGCCTCGCTGGCGAGGGTGCACTGTTTGATGTCGGCGATGTCGCTCTTCAGCGCCTCGTCGAAATCGGCGTCGAGTGGAAACGGCCATACCCGTTCGCCGCTGTGCTTGCCGGCATCGGCCGCCGCGCACAGCAGGGACTCCTGATTGCTGAACACACCGCTGTAGCGGGTCGACAGCGCATAGACGCAGGCGCCGGTCAGCGTTGCGTAGTCGATGATCAGATCGGGTTTTTCGCGCGCGGCCAGGGCCAGGGTATCGGCCAGCACCATGCGGCCCTCGGCGTCAGTGTGGACGATTTCGATGCTGGTGCCGTCGCAGGCGCTGACCACATCATTCGGTTTGTAAGCCTGCGGACCGATGTGGTTCTCCGCCAGTGCCAGCCAGCAGTCGACCGCGAACTCGACCTTGAGCAGGGTCAGCGCCAGCAGTGTGCCCAGTGCCACGGCGCTGCCTTCCATATCCTCGTGCATGCCGAACATGGACTTGGCCGATTTGAGATTGACGCCGCCGGTATCGAAACAGATGCCCTTGCCGACCAGTGCCAGGCGCGGCCGTTTCTGATGACCGCGCGGGCGGTAGCTCAGACGCAGAATGCCGCTGCCAACCCCCGCGCTGGCCTGGGTCACGGCCAGGAACGCGCCGGCCTTGTGCCGGGTCAGCGCGCGCCGGTCGAGGAACTGCACCTTCCACCCCTGCTGTTTGGCCAGGGGGGCCACCAGATCGCGATAGTCTGCCGGGCGTAATTCATTGCCCGGCAGCAGCGTCAGCCAGCGGGCGAGATGATTGCCCTGGATCTGGGCGCGCAGATAGTCGACGCGCAGGGCCTGCTCGGCGCCGAAACAATCGATACGCTGCAGGCGCGCCCGTGGATCGGGCTTGGTCTTGCGCGACGGCAGCGGGCAGGTCGCCGCCAGCAGGGCCAGGATCGTTGCCTCCAAGGTGGCGGACGGATCGATGCCGGGTGCCGCATACAGGGTGACGCTGGCCGGGTCGGTCGCCAACAGCCGCTTGGCCCAGCGGCGGGCTAAGGTCAGGCGCTCAAAAGCGGTCTTGCCGGCGTCGGAGTGGACGACCAGCACTCGGGTGCCGCGTGGATTGGGCAGGTCGGTCTCCCAGTCACTGTCATCCCGCCGGCGGCTGCGCTGGCGCGCGCGCCGGGCCAGGAAATCACCGTGCGGCAGGTCGGGCCAGTCCGCCCGCGCGGTCTGCTTGGGGAGGATCAGCAAAAGCGCGTCGCGACTCGCCAGATCGCGCTCGCCCGGTGGTTTTTGGTATTGATTTATGGCGATTTTTTCGGAGTGCCGATAGGGGATGGACATGGCTTTTGCCTTGACCTAACTGGCCAAAACACAGATCATATCGCGCTTGTTCCATTCCGGGTACCGTGGGTGCGGTCCCAGTACCGACGTCGGTAGACCGCCCCCGCCTGCCCGTAACTGCCTGTTTGACTATGTAAAACAGGGGCTTGCCGCGTTTGCTGCCGGGTCCCTGGGAGCGCCGACAGGCGGCCACTGTTATCGAATTATTAAGGAGCTGCATGAACGCCGCAGACAAAAAACGGCTCTTGCGCGAGATGCTGTTCGCGCGCCGCTTTGAAGAGCGCTGTTACGAGGCCTACGTCGAACGCAAGATCGGCGGCTTTCTACATTTATATCCCGGCCAGGAGGCCTGTGCCCTGGGTGTGCTGGATGCGGCAAAGCCCGGTCACGACTATGTGATCACCGGTTATCGCGATCACGTCCACGCCATCAAATGCGGCGCCGATCCGAAAGAGGTCATGGCCGAGCTGTTCGCCAAGGAGACCGGGTCCTCCAAGGGGCGCGGCGGCTCCATGCACATTTTCGATGTGAAGCATCACTTCATGGGCGGTTATGCGCTGGTGGGCGGCCCGTTCCCGCTGGCGGCCGGTATGGCCAAGGCGATCCAGATGAAGGGCGGCGACGAAATCGCCATCTGTTTCCTGGGCGATGCCGCCAACAACCAGGGCACCTTCCATGAGTCGCTGAACATGGCGGCACTGTGGAAACTGCCGGTGCTCTATGTGTGCGAAAACAACTTGTACGGCATCGGCACGCGCATCGATCGCTCGACCGCCGTAATCGACCAGTACAAACGTGTTTCGGCCTACAACATCCCTTCCGCACAGGAAGACGGCCAGGACATCGAGAAGGTGTTCAAGGCGGCGCAGAAGGC
>JBFEJM010000036.1:0-10747 GCA_041553175.1 Gammaproteobacteria bacterium
TCCGCCTGGAATCCCGCTTCAGAAGCGCCGGCGCGACAGTATTGAAGCCGCAGGATGACACCTCGCCCGATCTGCTGCTGATCGACCTGACCCTTGCCGCGGCGGCCAGTGAGATCGCCACATTGCGCGCACGCCATCCCGACAGCCGTATCATCGCCTTTGGTCCGCATGTCGACGGGGATGCCTTCAAGGCCGCCAAGCAGGCCGGTGCCGATGAACTGGTCGCGCGCGGCAAGGTCATCGAACGGGTATTGGCACGTATCAAGGGCGGGGACTGAGATCATGGCGGAAGCGCCGTTCTGGGAAACCAAGACGCTGGCGGAGATGAGCCGTTCCGAGTGGGAGTCGCTCTGCGACGGCTGTGGCCGCTGCTGTCTGCATAAACTTGAGGACATCGATACCGGCACACTGTTCTATACCAGCGTGGTGTGTCATTTGTTCAATGACGATGAATGTCGCTGCACCCGCTATTCGGAACGCCGCAAACTGGTGCCTGACTGCCTGGTTCTGACGCCGAAGAATCTCGCCAAGATCGATTTTCTGCCCGACACCTGCGCCTATAGACTGCTGCATACCGGCCAGACGCTGGCGGCTTGGCACCCCTTGATTTCGGGTGACCCCCAAAGCGTGCACCGCGCCGGCATCTCGGTACGGCACAAAGTGATCAGCGAATCATTCGTTCATCCCGACGACCTGGCCAACTACATCGAGCTGGGCACCGAGGTCGACAATGATGAGGATGTCATCGGCTGAGCCCGCCTTGGCGGGCCTTCAGGTTGAACCCCGATTTGGGTTCAGCCTGAGATTCGTCGGTGTTACAGGAGCCATGTCAGCTGCCGTTACAGGATGCGACAGGAGTTTCACACACCAGGGACATGCAGGATGCACGGGATGAAGGGCCGCTCGGCCGACCCGCCTTTTGAACATATACTCCGTTGCTTACACCGCGCCGCCGCTTCTGGCCGCACGACGCCGTGCGCGCCCCATCGGCATGTACGGAGTTCTTTGTCCGGTTTATTCCACCATTCAGCGAACACATCAGGGAGATCATCATGCTGACCAGCAATCTCGAAATCGTACCCGGCCGCCGTATTCTGAAACATCTGGGGCTGGTGCAGGGAAGTACCGTGCGTGCCAAGCATGTCGGGCGCGATCTTATGGCAGGTCTGAAGAATATATTCGGCGGCGAGCTGAAGGGATACACCGAGCTGCTTCACGAGTCGCGCGAAGAGGCATTGGAACGTATGCTGGAACAGGCCCGCGCCGTGGGTGCCAACGCCGTGCTCAATATCCGTTTCTCCACCTCGTCGGTCGCCCAGGGCGCGGCGGAACTCTTTGCCTATGGCACTGCCGTGGTGATGGAGGGTGAGTGATGATCGACCTCATCGTATTTATACTGCTGCTGGCGCTGGGCTACGGTTTCGGCCGCTTTGCCGAATCCCGGCATTACAAATCCATACTGCGGCGTGAGCAGGCGTTCCGTAATATTCTGCTGATCGCGGCCCGCTTTCCGCCGCCGGACCTGATGCCCGAACGCACTCAACTGGTCGCCGGCAGCGTGGTGGTCTCGGTCGACTATTTCAAACGCTTTCTGGCCGGATTGCGTAACCTTTTCGGCGGCCGCGTGCGGTCTTACGAGAGCCTGCTGGATCGGGCCCGGCGCGAGGCGATACTGCGCATGAAGTCCGAAGCACGTGCGCTGGGTGCCGACATGGTGTTCAATATAAAAATGGAAACCGCATCCATATCCAAAGGCCGTCGCAACACCATCGGTGCTGTCGAGGTGCTGGCTTATGGCACCGCCTGTATACCAAGTCGCGCCGAGGCCTGAGCCCTGCAATACGAAAATCCAGAAATCCCCGAGGGCATCAACGTCAGCCGCGAACATCACCTGAAGGAGTTCGCGGTACTGGTGGGTGGTTCGCTGGCGTTGATCCTGGTGATCGTGCTTACACTCGCCTGGCTGGCGGAGGCAATCGCGCAGCGCATCCCGTTCAGTTATGAACAGGAGATCGCCGGTGAGTTTGCCGCCGATGCACCGGAGGATCCGCTTGAAGCCGCCGCCGAACAGCGCCTGCAGCAGATCGCCGACGATCTCGCCAGCAACATGGATCTGCCGCCCGAGATGAGCATCCGTGTGCACTATTCCGACGCCGACACGGTCAACGCCTTCGCCACGCTGGGCGGACACATTGTGATCTTTCGCGGCCTGCTCGATCAGATGCCGAATGAAAACACCCTGGCCATGGTCATCGCTCATGAAATCGCGCATATCAAACACCGGCATCCGATTGTCGGCCTGGGTCGCGGTGTCGTGGTCGGTCTGGCACTGGCGGTCATCGCCGGTGTCTCCGGCAGCGATCTGACCGATCGCATCCTGGGCAGCGCGGGCATGTTGACCGCAATGAGTTTCAGTCGGGCTCAGGAACGCGAAGCCGACCGAAGCGGGCTCGCAGCCGTCGCCGCACACTATGGTCATGTCCACGGCAGCCAGGATCTGTTCGAGATCTTCCATGAACTGGAACGCGAACAACCGCTGCGTCCGCCGGAATTCATGAACAGCCATCCCGACAGCGGTCACCGCAAACAGAACATCGCCGACCTCGCCGGCGAACACGGTTGGTCGTTGCAGGGCGATGTCACACCCCTTTCCGCGGCACTGAAAGCCGTGACTTCCGCGGCCGCGTCGGCAGACTGACTGCAGTCGACCTGTCCCGAACGGCTGTGCCGTTTTGGCGTTGTCAAGTTCCCCCAGTCGTAAAACGTATAACGCCTGAATACCGTCCTGCCCTGCCTTGACGGCGACACCGGCGCCGCCTATAGACAGGAGGATGGATCGTGCCTGCGGATACGACCCAGCGGACGTCAAGGAAGAACAGTACGACGGTACGGGAGGAAATCCATATGTCACTTACGGCGATGAGACCCTCCGTCCCCGTGGATGAGGACGGTTATCTGATTCATCCGGAAGACTGGAACGAAATGATTGCAAACAACCTGGCCGAATGCGACGGCATCGCGCCACTGACCGAAGCGCACTGGTCGGTGATTCAATCCCTGCGCCAGCACTTCTTCGAGACGGGCGGTATTCCGTCATTGCGCCATGTCTGTCTCGAGAACCACCTCGATCCCCATTGCATACCACGCTTGTTCCGCGATCGCGGACACGAGGCCTGGCGGGTGGCGGGACTGCCCAACCCCGGCGGAGAGGCGCGCGCTTATCTTTAGAGGATTAAAGTCGGGTGAGCCATGGAATCCACGGACGGTCGCTGCCATTCTCCGCAGCGCATGAGAGTCCGTGGGTTCCATGGCAGAAAAGCGGTGCCGGTGACCGCGTTGTTTCCCTAGCCGCCGCGAATCGCCGCTTCCATCGCAGCGACTTTTTCCTGCCACGCGGGCGTCGTGTTGGCACCGCCCACCATGGCTTCGATAATCCGATAGCCGAGCTGGCGCTGAGTGGCATCGAGATCCTTGAACTTGTTCAACAGAAACAGGTACTGGCCCTGCTGTGAGGACAGCGTCTTCACCAACGCGAACAGCACCAGTGATCCGGCACCATGGGTATTGGCGCGAATCATTTCCAGCAGTTCATCCAGGACTTCTGCAGACATCATCTGATTCCTCTTGGCGGACTTGTTTGGCTCAGCACTGACGAATCTGCAGCTATGCACCCGGACGTTGCGCGACTTCGTTACGCAGATAGACCGGCAGTGCCAGCTCGGCGGCGACCGCGTTTCCCGCGGCGAACTCCAGTGCCGCCAGATGGGCGATCTGTGCCGCGCGCGGCAACGCTTCCGCATCGATCTCCAGCTGGCCCTGACTGAAATGTGCGCGCAAGGCGGCGGCATAGGTCGCCCAGCCACTGCCGAGGCCGAACCAGGTATCACCTGCGGGGACCCGCACGGCGGTCGCAGACGACACCGCTTCTTCGCATGTCGGCTGCGGTTCACCGTCGTCTCCGCGCCGATAGGCGGCCCAGTACACCTCGCCCATGCGTGCGTCGATGGCGGCCAGAACGTCCGTGGCCGTGGAACGCAGCAACGCATCGCGCGCCAGCGCCTTCAGCGTTGAAACAGGCACGACCGGCACGTCGGCGGCAAAAGCGATACCCTGGGCGATACCGGCCGCGATGCGCAGTCCGGTGAAACTGCCCGGACCTCTACCGAAGGCGATGGCATCCAGCCCGGCAGGCGCAAGCCCGGCCTCTTCGAGCAAGGCGTCCAGCATCGGCAACAGCAGCCGCGCATGACCACGCGGCGCGATCTCGAAGCGCTCGCGTATGGCACCGTCGATCAACAACGCCGCGCTGCACGCCTCGGTCGCCGTATCGAAGGCGAGAATTTTCATACCTGCGCCTCGCGCACGTTGTCCTGGCGGAAGAATGCCTGGGCATCGGCCAGCTTCTGTGTGACCGGCATGGGCGGCAGACTGGCGCGGAAGATTCGACCGTAGCCCTTGTTGAGCAGGCGCGGATCACACAACACCAGCACGCCACGGTCATGCACGTCGCGGATCAGCCGCCCCACCCCCTGCTTCAGGGCGATCACGGCGGCGGGGATCTGATAGTCCACGAACGGGTTGCCGCCGGCCGCGCGCAGTGCATCGATACGCGCCTGCAGCACCGGCTCACCCGGCGACGCAAAGGGCAGTTTGTCGATCAACACCAGCGACAGGGCCTCACCACGCACATCAACACCTTCCCAAAAGCTGCCGGTACCGAGCAGCACCGCATTGCCGAGCTGGCGAAAGCGCGCCAGCAGTTCGGCCCGCGGTGCACTGCCCTGCACCAGCAGCGGGAAATCCAACGTATCGCGCAGGGCCTCGGCGGCCTCACGTAAGGCGCGATGACTGGTGAATAACAGGAACGCGCGGCCGCCACTCGCGGCCAAGACCTCGCGCGCCACCCTGACCACCGCCTCGGTATATTGGTCGCTACGCGGATCCGGCATCACAGGTGGCAGATACAACAACGCGTTGTGCGCATAATCGAACGGGCTGTCCAGACGCAGTGTGCGCGGCCCCTCCAGCCCCATGGTGCCAACATAGTGGTCGAAGCTGTCGCCCACGGCGAGCGTCGCGGAGGTGAAGATCCAGCTGCTGTCGAGCGTCTCGACCTGGGCCCGGAACAGCGGCGCGATCTCCAAGGGCGTAAAGTGAATTGCGAAGCCACGCGTGAAGGTTTCCACCCAATGCACGTAGTCCTTGGGCGGATCATCCGCAACCATATGCAGACGTTCGAACAAACGCTCGGCGCGCCGCCAACAGGCCTCCAGACCACGCCCGCGCGGTGCGGCGGTTTCGAGCCAGGCATGCAGCGCATCCAGCTCTGTCACGACGTCCTGCAGTGCGCGCTGCAAGCGCGGATGATCGGCCACCGTCTGCCACGGCCGACGCCCGCTGCCGGGCCCCATCGCCAGACGTAATTCGGCGACTGCTTTCTCCAGCGCCGCGGCTGCATTCGGCAGATCGCCCATGTCGCCCGCTTCGCGCAGATGCTCCTGCACGGCATCACGCGCCAGCCCGGTGAGTTGCCGGCTGCCGATGCTCATGCCGAAGAACTGACTCGCCACCTCGGGCAACACATGCGCCTCATCGACGATGATTGCGTCGGCGCCCGGCAGCAGCTCGCCGAAACCCTCATCCTTAAGCGCCATGTCCGCAAACAGCAGATGATGATTGATCACCAGCAGTTCGGCATCCTGCGCCGCACGCCGTGCCTTGACCACATGGCAGTCGTTGAAACTGGGGCAGTCGCTGCCCAGACAGTTGTCACTGGTGGAGGTGACCCGCGGCCACAGCGGTGAGTCTTCGGCAACCTCAGCCAGCTCACGAATATCGCCACTGCGCGTGCGACCGGCCCAGGCACGCACGCGTTCCAGTTCGTCGGCCTGCGCACGATGCGTGAAGCGACCCTCGGCCGCGGTCAGATCGAGACGATGCAGACAGAGGTAATTGGCGCGGCCCTTGAGCAGCGCAATCCGTGTCGGCAGCGCGAGTGCCTGCCGCAGACTGGGCAGATCGCGGTCGAACAGCTGGTCCTGCAGGTGTTTGGTGCCGGTCGAGACAATCACTTTACGGCCGGACAATAATGCCGGCGCCAGGTAGGCGAAGGTCTTGCCGGTGCCGGTGCCGGCCTCGACGACCAGCGTCTCGCCGCTGTCGAGGGCGCCCGCCACCGCTTCGGCCATGCTGCGCTGCGCTGCACGCGGGGCATACCCGCTGACATTGCGGGCCAAAGCGCCGGCGGGGCCAAAGACGTCGTTGAGATCCATCTGTTACTCGACACCGCGTCCGAGCGAACGCGTGGGCTGACTCGGGTCAGACACCGGACTGGTTATCCCAGACCTGGTCGGCAATTTCGCCATCCTCTCGGGTCCAGACCAGTTGCGCGATGATCTTGAACTTCGCGACCGACAGTGCACCGCGTTTGGTGCGCTTGCTGGACTCGGAATCGGCGACCGCCTCCAGCAACTCATCGCGCTCGGCTTCGTAGATCTCGAACGGCTCGTAGTTGTCGTCCATCAGGACCAGCATGACGCTGTCCCATTCCTGGTTGGTTTTGAGCTGGCCGATGCGCTGTCCGCTTTTGGCATCATCGAAAATCGTGCGGCCCTTGATCTGGATACGCTTGCCCTCGCGCGCACCATGGCCGATGGCGTCATAGCCCAGGCTGTCATCTGAGACGACGTCCAGATGGAGCAGCCGGGCGGCGTCATTCTCGGCAATCTCAGCGCTGACACCGGGCAGAGGTTTTCCGGTGGCACGCCGATACTCGGCGGCCAACCGCCTGGCTTCGGCAATCAGCGTATCGACTGAATAGAGTGTCACCCGTTCCCCCATCTAACCCTGTGGACACAACCGATCCACGGCCGGACTGTTTAGCCGGCATTGTACACGAATGGCCACAATAGGCCTGCCCGGCGCACGCCGACGCGCAGTGATTGAGATGATTGCAAGCGGGACGACAGGACCGACCGGCCCTGCGTTATTCGAGCTGGCGCGCCTTGCTGGCGGCGGCCTGCGCCCCTTTCTCGTCGCCTTGGGCGCGCCGGGCAGTAGAGATCAGGCGCCAGTTGCGCGCCTGCAAACGAGTGTCGCCCGCAGCGAAACTGTTGGATTTCGACGCCAGCTGCACCGCCTGGGCACTCTGGCCCTGTTCGAGGCGGATGGCCGCAAGTTTATGCCACAGCACCGCATTGCGCGGCTCGATCCGCAGGGCCCGTTCCAGCGAGGCGGCGGCGGCATCCAGATCGCGGGTCGCATAGTGCTGGTCGGCCCGCTCCAGCAGCGCCACCACGGCCGGACTGCCGGTCGAGCCGCTGACGGATGTGCCCCTGCTCTGAATGGGCGGCGAACTGGTTGACGGCGGCGAATAGTCCTCATCGGAGGGTGTTGATGAACTACGATCAATGACCGGTGGTGGCGTACTGCGGGTCACCGGGGTGCCGGCACAGGCGGCCAGCACCGATGATGCAACAAGAACCACGAACAGACGTGCGTTAATCATCAACGGAACAGCCCTCTCAACCAGTCGACGGGTTTGGGTATATCGCCATCGGCACAGGGCGCGAACTCCGTCGGTGCAGTGCCGATAAGGAACGGCAATTGTACGCGATTGTCGCAGCCCTCGTCCGCCTGTAAACCGGTCAAGCGGTCGATCCAGAGCATTTCGACCTGATCCGGCATCGGCAGCACCAGCGGCTGAATACCGACCTGCGCCATGTAGTCGCCCCACACGGGCACTGCGCCCGAACTGCCGGTCAATCCCATGGGTTGATTGTCATCGCGTCCGATCCAGACCACGGCCAGTTGGTTACCGGTAAAGCCGGCGAACCAACTGTCCCGCAGATCGTCGGTCGTGCCGGTCTTGCCGGCAATCCCGGTCGCGGCGCCGAAACGCCCGGCCAGACTGGCCGCGGTACCTTCCAGCGCCACATACTGCAGCGCCATGTCCACCAGGAAGACACTGCCGGCATCGGCCACCTGTTCGACCTCCAGTGGGTAGCGCTGCAAGGGTGTTCCATCGGCGGCGAGCACGGCGCGAATGGCGCGCAAAGGTGAGCGGAAGCCACCCGCGGCCAGTGTCTGATACATGCGGGTGACGTCCAGCGGCGACAGGTCGGCCGCGCCCAGCATCAACGACGGGAACGCGTTCAGATCACCCTGTATACCCAACGCCTGCAACGTCGACACGACTCTGCCCGGCCCGACATCCAGTCCCACTCGGGCAGTCGGGATATTGTAGGAATGCACCAGCGCATCAAACAACAGTACCTGCTCACGGTACTGATGATCGTAATTCTGCGGCTCCCAGGGGTCTCCGGTCCGCGTCGGTACACTGAGCGGCGTGTCTTCGACCCAGCTGGCGAGCGTGTAACGTTTGGGCTGCGCGAGTGCAGTCAGATAGACCGCCGGTTTCACCAGCGAGCCGATGGGGCGCGCCGCATCCAGCGCCCGATTGAACCCGGCCATGCGGGGATCACGGTCCGCAACCACCGCCAGCACCTCCGCACTGTCGATGGCGGTGACAATGACGGCGCCCTGCAGGCTGTCCTTGGGCAGGCTGTTGGCCTGCTCCAACCGCGGCAGTCGTTCGATCAGCGCCTTTTCCGCCGCAGTTTGCGCCTGCGGATCGAGGGTGGTGAATATGCGCAAGCCTTCCGAGGTCAGATCCTCTTCGCGATAGTCGCGGTATAACTGCCGTCGCACCAGATCCAGAAAACCGGGATGGGCATTGGCCGCCAGCGATCGCCGGGACAGCACACCCGCGCCGCGCGCCTTGGCGCGTTCGCCCTGCTCGGCCGTGACGATCGACTGCTCGACCAGTACATCCAGCACCAGATTTCGGCGTTCCAGCGCACGTTGCGGGTGTTTGCGTGGGTCGTAATAGGAAGGTCCCTTGACCAGGCCGACCAGCAACGCAATCTGTTCGACGTCCAGATCTTCCAGCGCGCGCTCGAAATAGAATCGGCTGGCGAGACCGAACCCGTGTATGCCGCGTGGTCCGTCCTGGCCGAGGTAAACCTCGTTGAGATAGGCCTCGAGAATCTCGGGTTTGGTGTAGTGCGCCTCCAACAGCAGCGACATGACGGCTTCATTCAATTTGCGCGTCAGTGTGCGTTCGTTGCTGAGGAAGAAATTCTTGACCAGCTGCTGAGTCAGTGTGCTGCCACCCTGCACCACCCCACCGGCCTTCACATTGGCGACCGTCGCCCGCAGCAGCGAACGCAGCGATACCCCGTGATGCTCGTAGAACTGCCGGTCCTCCACCGCCAGCAGCGTCTGCAGCAGCAGCGGGGGTACCTGTTGCAGTTGCACCAGTTGCCGATCCTCCTTGATGGCGGGATAGATGCTGGCGATCTGCAACGGGTCCAGCCGTGCCAGATCCAGTTCCCGGCCACTGTCCCGATCGATCAGGCGGTCAATCCAATCCCCGGCAAAATCCACTCGCAGCCGTTGCGGAGGCTCGCTACCGTCCCAGAAAGTGAAACCCCGGGTCTGCACATGAAAGGTCTGGCGGTTGCGGGTGTATTCGCCGGCACGCTTGGGTTCGCTGACGGCGCGATAGCCCAAACGCTCCAACTCCTGGTTCAACTGTGCCGGCGTCAGCGGCCGCCCCGCATACAGCTCCAGCGGCCGTGCATACACCCGGGCCGGCAACGCCCAGCGCTTGCCCTCGAATTCCTCTCGTACAATGATGTCGAGATATAGGACATAACCCGCTATAATGACAAGCAAAACAATGAACAGACGCAACCAGGGAACGCGTCGTGCGGAACGGCGGCGGGTGGATTTGGATTTGCGCGAGCTGCGACGGCGGGCGGCCATGGATAGGTAGGATCGTGATCCGTGCTAAAGAATCCGGAGCGGCTTCCGGCTAAACAGGGTTAGAAGCATTCTTAATTCGGACATAAGGGTACGCGAGCAGCGGCCCGCTGTCAGCCACGATGATGCAACGGAATTTGAATATGATTGCCAACCGCCTGTTTGTTCTTTGGATCACCAGCCTGGTGCTGACCCTGGGCGGCTGTGCGAGCAAGCCGCAAACGGTGGACGTCCGGCCCCAGACCACGTTGCACACACCCGCCCCGGCGGACGCGATACCGTCGGCACGCAAAGCGGTGGTTCAGACCGCCCAGAATATGATCGGGCGCCCGTACCGCTATGGCGGCAGCGGACCGCGGGCCTTTGACTGCAGCGGACTGGTCTATTTCAGTTTTTCCCGCGCCGGTATTGATGTACCGCGCACCGCCCATCAGCAATTCAACTCGTCACGGCAGATCCATTCGCGCAAACTCCAACCCGGAGATCTGGTATTCTTCGACGTCGGCGGCCGTAAGATCTCCCATGTCGGCATATACGTCGGCGCCGGGGATTTCGTCCATGCCCCGAGCAGCGGCAAGCGTGTCAGTGTAGAATCACTGGACAATCCCTACTGGCGGGACCGCATAATAGGCGCAGGTGATTTCTTCTAGCCAGATCAGCGGAATCGGCCACTGCATTGATCCGAGAGTTCGGATTGGACAACCTGAATAATTGCGCAAGTGAACTTTGGGCGCACCGCCCCATCACTGACGAGTTGCATGAACAGTCCAGACCATAACCACACCCCCGCATCTTCCTTGCCCTTTATCGGCACGTCCGGCTGGCACCATGCGCACTGGCGCAGTCGCTTTTATCCATCTCAATTGCCAACTCACGCCTGGCTGGATCATTACGGACAGCAGTTGAATGCGGTGGAACTCGA
>JBFEJM010000037.1:0-10714 GCA_041553175.1 Gammaproteobacteria bacterium
CCCACAAAGAATTCGATCTGACGCACTATCTGTTTCGCAACCTGGGTCGGTTGACGTCCCGCGCACAGATTCTCGAGGCGGTCTGGGGTACGACGGCCGAGCTCAATACCCGCACCGTCGATACCCACATCAGCCGCATCCGTAACAAACTCGGACTCGTTCCGGACAATGGCTGGAAACTGAGTGCGATCTATCAGCATGGCTATCGACTGGAACGATTGGAACAGTCCGAAGCCTCCGGCAATTCCTGAAGTACGTCGCACCCACAGGCTTCCCGTTCATGACGCTAACGCTTCACGACACCATCCGCGCGGTCGTATGGAAGGAGGACACGCTGTATCTCCTGGATCAGCGCGCACTTCCCGCACGCGAGGACTATCTGCCGTTTCATGACGCCGGTGCAGTGGCGCAGGCGATTCGGGATATGGTGGTGCGTGGCGCACCGGCCATCGGCATTACCGCGGCATTCGGCGTGGTGCTCGCGGCGCGCCAGGCGTTCGCTCAGGCCGGCGCGGACTGGCGTTCCGCCATCGAAGCGGATCTGGCGCGCCTGGCCGCATCCCGACCGACGGCGGTCAATCTGTTCTGGGCGCTCGATCGAATGCGGGCCTGCTTTGGCCGTGTCGAGGGTGATCCCGTGCCGGCACTGATCATCGAGGCGCAGGCGATTCTGGACGAGGACATCGCGGCCAATCGCCGTATGGGTGAACTCGGCGCGGCACTGCTGACCGATACCCGGGGCGTCTTGACTCATTGCAATACCGGCTCGCTCGCAACCGGCGGTTACGGTACGGCGCTGGGTGTGATCCGCAGTGCCTGGGCGGCCGGCCGCATCGAATCGGTTTTTGCCGATGAGACACGGCCCTGGTTGCAGGGCGCAAGACTCACCGCCTGGGAGCTGGTTCGTGACGGCATACCGGTGAAACTTCTGGCCGATAGCGCCGCCGCGCACCTTATGCGGCAGGGCGAGGTGCAGTGGGTCATTGTCGGATCGGACCGTATTGCCGCCAACGGCGACGTCGCCAACAAGATCGGTACCTATAGCCTGGCCGTCAATGCCCGCCATCACGGCGTGCGCTTCATGGTCGCGGCGCCGACGTCGACCATCGATATGCAGATCGCCACCGGCGCGGATATCCCGATCGAGGCGCGCGATCCGGCGGAAGTGCTGGCACTGGCCGGACGGCGCGTCGCAGCGGAAGGCGCGGAAGCCTGGAATCCGGCCTTTGACGTGACCCCGGCCGAGCTGGTGGATGCGATCGTCACCGAACGTGGGGTGATCGAACGACCCACGCTGGCCAAAATGCGCGCACTCATGGCCGAGGCTTAGCGGTCGTCGCCGAATTACCCCCATGCCTGCTTTCTAAGGCCCTCAGATCTGACAAGAGCGGCTTTTCTCAAGATGCGGTGGGTCACCGCCTATGCTAAGATGCCGCGAATCTAAAGCCTGTCCGGCCGTGTGAGGCTTTGCCATCACTGCCGGCACATATAAATAATAGAGTGAAGGATCGGTTCCAGATCGATGGCTGAATTCGCCAAAGAAGTCCTGCCCGTCAATCTCGAAGACGAGATGAAACAGTCCTATCTCGATTACGCCATGAGCGTGATCGTGGGGCGGGCCTTGCCTGATGTGCGTGACGGTCTCAAACCGGTGCACCGCCGCGTGCTGTATGGCATGTACGAAGGCGGCTACGAATGGAATAAGCCCTACAAGAAGTCCGCGCGTATCGTCGGTGATGTGATGGGTAAGTATCACCCGCACGGCGATAGCGCCATCTATGACACCATCGTACGCATGGCGCAGCCATTCTCGCTGCGCTATATGCTGGTGGACGGCCAGGGCAACTTCGGTTCGGTCGACGGCGATGCGCCGGCCGCCATGCGTTATACCGAAGTGCGCATGGCCAAAATCGCGCATGAACTGCTGGCCGATCTCGATAAGGAAACCGTCGATTTCGTCCCCAACTACGACGACAACGAAAAGGAACCTGCGGTCCTTCCGGCCCGCATTCCCAATCTGCTCATCAACGGTTCGGCGGGTATCGCGGTCGGCATGGCGACCAATATCCCGCCGCACAATCTCACCGAAGTCATCAATGCCTGTATCGCGCTGATCGACGATCCGGCTATCGATATCCGCGGGCTGATGGAACATGTGCCCGGCCCGGATTTCCCGACGGCCGGCATTATCAATGGCGTGCGCGGTATTCAGGAGGCCTACCTGACCGGGCGTGGGCGCATCCAGGTGCGGGCGCGTACCGAGATCGAGGGCGAGGAAGGCGGCAAGCAGACCATCGTCGTCCACGAGCTTCCGTATCAGGTGAACAAGGCACGGCTGCTGGAGAAGATCGCCGAGCTGGTCAAAGACAAGAAGATTGAAGGCATCAGCAACCTGCGCGACGAGTCCGACAAGGACGGCATGCGCATGGTGATCGAACTCAAGCGCGGCGAAGTCGCCGATGTGGTGCTGAACAACCTCTATCAGCATACCCAGCTGCAGAACGTGTTCGGTATCAACATGGTCGCGCTGGTGGATGGCCAGCCGCGACTGCTGAACCTCAAGCAGATGCTGGAGGCCTTCATTCGCCACCGCCGCGAAGTGGTAACGCGGCGCACCGTGTTCGAGCTGCGCAAGGCGCGCGAACGCGCACATATCTTGGAAGGTCTGGCGATAGCGCTCGCCAACATTGACGAGATCATCGCGCTGATCAAGAAATCCCCGAGCCGGGCCGAGGCGCGCGATGCCTTGATGGCGCGTGCCTGGGAACCCGGCATGGTCACCGACATGCTGGCCCGCGCCGGCAGCGCGGCCTCGCGACCGGATGACCTGGCGGCCGGATTCGGTTTGAGCGACGCGGGCTATCGCCTGTCCGAGGCGCAGACGCAGGCCATTCTGGAATTACGCCTGCATCAGCTGACGGGTCTGGAACAGGACAAGATTGTCGGTGAGTACAAAGATCTGCTGGACAGGATCGATGGTCTGCTCACCATTCTCAACAGCCCCGATAAGCTGATGGAAGTGATTCGCAATGAACTGGTGGAGATACATGACCAGTTCGGTGACAAGCGCCGCACCGAGATCAATGCCGATCATGTCGATCTGACGCTGGAAGATCTGATTACCGAAGAAGATGTCGTCGTGACACTGTCGCATACCGGCTACGCCAAGTCGCAGCCGTTGAGCCAGTACGCATCGCAGCGTCGTGGCGGTCGCGGCAAGGCGGCGACGACGGTGAAAGAAGAGGACTTTGTCGACAAGCTCTTCATCGCCAATACCCACGACACCATTCTCTGCTTCTCCAGCCGCGGCAAGGCCTATTGGCTCAAGGTCTATCAGTTGCCGCAGGCGGGACGCACCGCGCGCGGAAAACCGATCGTGAATCTGTTGCCCCTTGAAGAGGGTGAGCGTATCAATGCCATCCTGCCGGTGCGCGAGTTCGCGGAAGACAAGTTCGTTTTCATGGTCACTACCAACGGCACCATCAAGAAGACACCGTTGTCAGGATTTTCGCGGCCGCGTGCGAGCGGAATCATCGCGGTCGAATTGCGCGACGGCGATCAGCTGGTCAACGTTGCCATTACCGACGGCGAACGGGATGTGATGTTGTTCACCGATGCCGGCAAGGCCATACGCTTCAAGGAGACCGATGTGCGTGCAATGGGGCGCACCGCCTGTGGCGTTCGCGGCATCAAGCTACAGGAAGGCCAGAAGGTTATCGCCCTTATCATCGTGGATGAGGGGCAGGTGTTGATGGCGACCGCCAACGGCTACGGCAAGCGTACCTCGGTGGATGATTATCCTGTCTACGGCCGCGGCGGACAGGGTGTCATTTCCATTCAGACCAACGAGCGCAATGGGGCCGTGGTCGGTGCCATCCTGGTGACGGACTCCGATGAACTCATGCTGATCAGTAATGCCGGTACGCTGGTGCGGACACGGGCCGAGGAAGTCTCTCAGATGGGCCGCAATACGCAGGGCGTGCGTCTGATCCGCTTGACGGATGGCGAACAGCTGGTCGGTCTCGAACGCATTGTCGAGCCGGAAGATGAGGCTGGAGAAGACGGCGCCGAAGACGACGAAGGCGACGCACCGGTCGACGAAGATTAAACCGAATTTACGCACTCGGTGACCGAGCGCAGCCCAGCGCCCCGGTCGAATATGCGCTTTCAATCAACTCATGGATCTGTAGAGGTCTTCATGGCACGTGTAATCAATTTCAGTGCAGGCCCCGCCGTATTGCCCGAAGCCGTGTTGCAGCGGGCGCGGGAAGAACTGGTGGACTGGCAGGGCTGCGGCATGTCGGTGATGGAAATGAGTCATCGCGGCAAGGAATTCATGTCCATCGCGGCACAGGCCGAAGCCGATCTGCGTGAACTGATGGCGATCCCCGCCAATTACAAGGTACTGTTCCTGCAGGGCGGTGCGAGCAGTCAGTTCGCGATGGTGCCGATGAATCTGTTGCGTGGCAAGGCCGGCGCGGACTATATCAATACCGGCGCCTGGTCGAAAAAGGCGATCGGTGAAGCGAAGAAGTTCGGCACGGTCAATGTCGCGGCGACATCCGAGGCGAGCAACTTCACCACGATTCCGGCCTTTTCCGACTGGAAACGATCCGCCGATGCCGCCTATCTCCATTACACCCCCAACGAAACCATCGGTGGGGTGGAGTTTCACTGGGTCCCCGATGTCGGCGATACCCCGCTCGTGGTGGACATGTCCTCGACCATCCTGTCGCGCCCGATCGATGTCAGCAAATTCGGTGTCATCTATGCCGGTGCACAGAAAAATATCGGACCCGCCGGTCTGACGGTTGTCATCGTCCGCGAGGACCTGATCGGCGAGACACTGCCCAATACGCCGACCATGTTCGATTACAAGACCCACGCCGATAACGAGTCCATGTACAACACCCCGCCGACCTATGGCTGGTATCTGGCGGGACTGGTGTTCCAGTGGCTGAAGGAGCAGGGCGGCTTGGCGCGTATGGCGGAGATCAACAAGCGCAAGGCGGATAAACTCTATGCGGCGATCGATGGATCGGATTTCTACGCCAATCCGGTCGACCCGGCCTGCCGCTCCTGGATGAACGTTCCGTTCACGCTGGCCAATCCGGACCTCGACAAGACCTTCCTCAGTGAAGCGAAAGCGGCGGGCATGGACAGCCTCAAAGGCCATCGATCCGTCGGCGGTATGCGCGCCAGCATCTACAATGCCATGCCGGAAGCCGGCGTTGACGCCCTCATCGGCTTCATGGCGGACTTCGAGAAGCGCAACGGATAAAGGAGCAGTTGTCACCGCGCAGGACGCGCAAAAAACATTTGCCACGGAAAACACGGAAAACGCGGACAGGATAAAATATGTCGAGATCATCGCGTTGCTGATAACGCGGTATCTCCGGCTGGTTGCGCTGCCGATCTTTGTTGGTTTTCTACGTTTGTGCTTTCCGTGTTTTCCGTGGCCAATAATATTTGGTTTTTGTTTGTGCTTTTCGCGGATAAACATTTATTGCTCTGGATAAAAACAGGCCGAACGCATGTTCAAGATACTCACACTCAATAACATCTCCATCGCCGGTCTGGAGCGACTGCCCCGTGACGGGTATGAGGTCGCTTCCGAGATACAGCATCCGGACGCAATCCTGCTGCGCTCATTCAAAATGCACGATATGGAAATACCGGCGACGCTGAAGGCGGTCGGTCGTGCCGGCGCCGGTGTGAACAATATTCCTGTCGACAAACTGAGCAAGATGGGTGTGCCGGTCTTCAACGCGCCGGGCGCGAACGCCAATGCGGTGAAGGAACTCGTCGTGGCGGGCATGCTGCTGGCGGCGCGCAACATCTGCCAGGCCTGGGACTTCGCCAGAACGCGGGAAGGCGAAGATGCCGAGATCAACAAGGCGGTCGAGGCGGGCAAGAAAAATTTCGTCGGTTTTGAATTGCCCGGTCGTACGCTTGGTGTCATCGGGCTCGGCGCCATTGGTGTGAAGGTGTGCAATGCGGCGCTGGCGCTCGGCATGAAGGTTGTTGGATACGACCCGGATATCACCGTGCAGCGTGCCTGGCAGCTGTCGTCCGAAGTGCAGCAGGCCAACAGTGTCGACGATCTCCTCAGTCGGGTTGATTTCGTCACCTTTCACGTGCCGCTGATCGACGCCACCCGCAACATGATCAATGCGGAACGGTTGAAGACGATGAAGAAGGGCGTTGTGCTGCTGAACTTCGCCCGCAACGGCATCATCGACGATGCTGCGGTGCTGGCGGCGATCGAGTCCGGCAAGGTCTATGCGTATGTCTGCGATTTCCCGAGCAACCTGCTGAAGAATCACCCGCGGGTCATCACCTTGCCGCATCTGGGGGCATCCACGGCGGAGGCGGAGGAGAACTGCGCCATTATGGTTGCCGATCAGGTGCGCGATTTCCTGGAAAACGGAAACGTGCTCAATTCGGTCAATTTCCCGGAAGTGAATATGGCGCGCAATGAAGGCTTCCGCCTGTCGGTGGTGAATGCCAATGTGCCCGCGATGCTGGGTCAGATCTCGACCGTGCTGGCGGAGTCCGGCCACAACATTATCGATATGTTGAACCGTTCACGCGGCGAGCTGGCGTATACCCTGGTCGACGTGGAAACGGAAGTGGGCGAATCCTGTCTGGACCGTCTGCGTGGGATCAAAGGTGTGCTGTCGGTACGGACGCTTTGACTATTTTCGTTGTGTAGGGCGCAAAAGCGTAGCGGATTGCGCCGAATGTGTTAAAACGGATTCTGGATTCATCGGCATACAACATTCGGCGCGATTCGGTCCCCGGCCAGACACGCCCCGCGTATCCATATGAGTGACAAACCGACATTACAGGAGCTGCGCGAACGTATTGACAGCCTGGATCTGCAGATTCAGGAATTGATCAGTGCGCGCGCGAGCTGTGCCCAACAGGTTGCGCAGGTGAAGACCGCGGCGGGCGAACAGGGTGACTTTTACCGTCCCGAGCGGGAAGCCGAAATTCTGCGGCGCGTGCGCGAGCGCAATCAGGGGCCGCTCAGCGACAGTGAAATCAGTCGCCTGTTCCGCGAAATCATGTCCGCCTGTCTCGCGCTGGAAAAGCCGTTGAACATCGCCTATCTCGGGCCGGAGGGGACATTCACCCAGGCCGCTGTGTTGAAACAGTTCGGGCATTCGGTCAACACACAGGCCTTACCCGCCATCGATGTCGTTTTCCGTGAGGTCGAGGCCGGCGACTGTCATTACGGGGTGGTGCCGATTGAAAACTCCACGGAAGGTGTCGTCAACCCTACGCTGGATATGTTCCTGCGTTCACCACTGCGGATCTGTGGCGAGGTATCTCTGCGCATAGAATTGCATCTGCTCAGCCGGGAAGAGGATCTCGATCGAGTGCAGCGCGTCTATGCCCATCAGCAGGCGTTGGCCCAGTGCCGTGAATGGCTCGATGCCAATCTGCCGCGTGCCGAGCGTGTGGCCGTCAGCAGCAATGGTGAAGCCGCACGCAGAGTGGCGCAGGAGCCGGGTGCGGCGGCGGTTGCCGGTGAGGCGGCAGCGGATCTCTATGGATTGAAACGCCTGGCCAGTCGAATCGAAGACGAACCGGGCAATACGACACGCTTCCTTGTCATAGGACGTCAGTCGGTCGGTATCAGCGGCCAGGACAAGACCTCCCTGTTGATCTCTGTGAAGAACGAACCGGGCGCGCTGTATCGCATGCTCGAGCCCATGGCGCGACACGGCCTCAGCATGACCCGTATCGAGTCGCGCCCGTCGCGACGTGGCATCTGGGATTATGTGTTCTTTGTCGATATCGAAGGGCATATCGAAGACCCCAAGGTTTCCGCCGCTCTGCGCGAACTTGAAGGGCATTCCAGTCTGTTCAAAGTGCTGGGCTCGTATCCGCGCGCGGTCATTTGAGTTGAATGGAAACATCCGGCGCAATACGCTGCGCTATTGCGCCCTACAAATAGATGCTGTGTTTGTTTGAGTATCCCAATCTGGAATAGATGCTATGTCAGCCGACTTTTCGTTTTGTGATCTGGCGACACCGGGTGTCCGGGGACTCCAGCCTTATCAGCCCGGCAAACCCATCAGTGAACTCGAACGCGAATACGGCGTGCGCGATGCCATCAAGCTGGCGTCGAACGAGAATCCGCTTGGGCCGAGTCCCGCTGCGCTGGAGGCCGCGCGCAACGTGCTGGGCGAAATATCCCGCTACCCGGACGGCAATGGCTTCAGTCTGAAGCGTGCGCTGGCGGAGCGGCTGGATGTCGAGCTGAACAGGATCACGCTGGGCAATGGATCCAACGATATTCTGGAGATCATCGCGCGGGCCTTTCTGGCCCCGGGGCTGGAAGCGGTCTTCTCCCAGCATGCCTTCGCCGTTTATCCTATTGCCACCCAGGCGGTCGGCGCAACGGCGCGCGTCGTTCCGGCACTGAGCGCGGAGCGGGGACAGCAATACGGACACGATCTGACAGCGATGGCGGCCGCGATTACGGCAAAGACCCGTATCGTGTTTATCGCCAATCCGAACAACCCGACCGGGACCTGGCTGCGTTCGGACGAATTGCTGGCATTCCTCGAACAGGTGCCGCGCGAGGTCATCGTGGTGCTGGATGAGGCCTATGTCGAATACGTCAGCGAAGCGGATTATCCGGATTCGGTGCCGTGGCTGGGCCGGTTTCCCAATCTGATTCTCACCCGTACCTTTTCCAAGGCCTACGGTCTGGCCGGACTGCGGGTCGGATTCGCGTTGTCGCATCCGCAGGTTGCCGATGTGCTCAATCGCGTGCGCCAGCCGTTCAATGTGAATATCGTGGCGCTCGCGGCAGCGACGGCGGCATTGGGTGACCGCGCGCATCTGGAGGCAACCCACAAACTCAATCAGGCCGGCCTGGCGCAATGGGTGGAGGCCGCAGCCGAACTGGGTCTGGGTTATATCCCTTCGGTTGGCAACTTCATTTGTCTCGACGTCGCGCGACCGGCGGCGGATGTGTACGAACGTCTGTTGCATGAAGGTGTGATCGTACGGCCGGTGGCGAACTACGGTCTGCCCACGCATTTACGCATTACCGTCGGCTTGGCGCAGGAGAACCGGCGCGCGATTGCCGCCTTGCGCAAGGTGCTTGGATGATCCGCCGACTGGCCATTATCGGCGTCGGATTGATCGGCGGTTCGCTCGCGCGCGCACTGCGTAAGGCCGGTTACTGCGGTGAGATCGTCGGCTCCGGCCGGCGCCCGGAACATCTGCAGGAAGCAGTCGATCTGGGTGTCATAGATCGTTTCGATACCGATGCGGCCAAGGCGGTCGCGGGTGCCGATATGGTTGTGGTCTGTGTGCCGCTGGGGGCAATGGAGGCGGTGTTTCATCGTATTGCGCCGGCACTTGCACCGGACGCGGTGGTCACCGATGCCGGCAGCGCCAAGGCCAGTGTCGTCGCCGCAGTGCAGGCGGCGTTGGGCCGGCTTCCGGCCTGGTTCGTGCCAGGGCACCCCATCGCGGGGACGGAAAAGAGCGGTGTGTCGGCCTCGTTCGCCGAGCTTTACCAGGGCCGCCGTGTGATTCTTACACCGTTGGCGGAAACCGATCCGGCCGCGACGGCGAAAGTCGAGTCGATGTGGCGCGCGGCAGGGGCACTGGTCCAGTGCATGGGCGTGGAACATCACGACGAGGTATTGGCCGCGACCAGCCATCTGCCGCACGTGCTGGCCTTTCAAATGGTCGATACCCTGGCCCGCATGAGCGACGAGGACGAGATTTTCCGGTATGCTGCCGGCGGTTTTCGCGACTTCACTCGAATCGCGTCCAGCGACCCGGTGATGTGGCGGGATATATGTCTGGCCAATGACCGGGCGTTGCTGAAGATACTGGAACGCTATCAGCAGGACCTGACCGAGCTTGCCGGCGCGATCAAGGCGGGTGACGGTGATCGCATCGAAGCCGTTTTTCGTCATGCCAAGGCCGCGCGTGATCGGCACAGCGAGCGGTGAAATTTAAACAACATAACTTTAACCGCAAAGGACGCAAAGGCGCGCAAAGAGACTTGGATTAAAATGGCGCAACTGCGCAATGAGTTGCGTTGAGCATCGTGATTTAGGTGGTCGATCCACATTCGGATCGCCAACATTTTTTTACAATGAATGTACTTTACTTTGCGCGCCTTTGCGTCCTTTGCGGTAATAGTGATTATTTTCGGATATACAGTCTCATAGTCAGCATATGACCACAGCCACTAAAGTCCGTTTTCAAGCCCAGCCCGGCGGCGCATTGGTCGGCCGTATACGCGTGCCGGGCGATAAGTCCATTTCCCATCGCTCCATCATGCTCGGTGCGCTCGCGGATGGCATCACCGAGGTCTCCGGTTTTCTGGAGGGTGAGGACAGTCTCGCCACGCTGTTGGCCTTTCGCGCCATGGGCGTGCATATCGAAGGGCCTTATGACGGACACGTGCGGATTCATGGCGTGGGACTCAACGGGTTGAGGGCGCCAAGCGAACCGCTGTATCTGGGCAACTCGGGAACATCCATGCGTCTGCTCGCCGGCCTGCTGGCCGGACAGGCGTTTGATTCCGAATTGATCGGTGACGACTCCCTGTCCAAGCGTCCAATGCGTCGGGTCACCGAACCGCTCGCGCAGATGGGCGCACGCATAGAGACCACCGCTGCCGGTACGTCACCGTTGAAGATCCAGGGTAATCAGCCACTGCATGGCATCG
>JBFEJM010000038.1:0-10703 GCA_041553175.1 Gammaproteobacteria bacterium
ATCAGGTTGATCTCCGGCGGCAGCTTCATGGCCTTGTGTCCCCAGTAACCGCTGGCGAATACACCAAGCTGACCCGACTCGATGAAGCTTCTCAGCTTGTACTGAATCTGACGAAAATGCTGTTCGCTGTTAAGCGGCCAGTCGGACAGGCTCTGCGCGGTTTCCGCGGCCTTCTTCGGATCGGCACTCAGGGCCGACACGATATCCACCCAGTCCAGCGCTGACAGGTGATAGAAGTGCACAATGTGATCGTGGATGGCGTGCGCGGTCACGATCATATTGCGTATGTACTGCGCATTCAGCGGCACTTCCAGATCCAGCGCATTCTCCACCGCGCGCACCGAGGCGATGGCATGCACCGTGGTGCAGACACCGCAGATGCGCTGGGTGAAGATCCAGGCGTCGCGTGCGTCACGCCCCTGCAGGATAAGTTCGATGCCGCGCCACATCTGACCGGAAGACCAGGCCTTGACGACCTTGCCGCCGTCCACCTCGCAGTCGACGCGCAGGTGGCCTTCTATACGGGTCATCGGATCGACCGTGATTCGCTGTGACATGATTTGCTCCTTCCTGATGTCTGCCGACGCGGTTCAGCGTTTACGCGCGGTGCAACACAGGTAAATTCTTCACGAACACCAGATAAAGAATGACTTCGAATGAGAAGATACCTACCGTCACCATAATCTCGCTGACTGACGGAAAGTAAGACCAAGTGCCCCCGGCAACCGGGTGATAACCGATAATGTAGGTGTTGAGACGATAGATGGAACCGGCCAGCAACAGACTCACCGCCGAAATGAACACCATGCGCGGATGCGTACGCCAGCCGCGCGGCGCAAGCAGCAGCACCGGCACGATGAACAGCGCACTCTCGACCCAGAACATGATGGCGTCGAGATCGCCTGCCAACGCGTGCCCCAGCGCACCGCGCCATAACAGATCGGCGAAGCGCAGCGCCAGATAGAACAGCGTCACCGCCAGCGCGACACCGGAGATCTTTGCCAGCAGATCCGTCTCCAGCGGCTGGCGCAGCCCCAGCGATGCGAGAATGGACTCAAAGGGAACGATCGCGTAGCCCATCAGCAAGGCGCTGATCAGAAACAGCGGCGGCAGCAGTTCGGTCTGCCATAGGGGTGATATCTGATGACCCGCCACCACGGCCATGGTGCCCAGCGACGACTGGTGCATGGTCGGCAGCAGGATACCCAGCGCGATAAACAGGAAGAGTACTTTCGATAGTTTTCCGCGCAGGTTTTCGAACCCGAAACGTTCCAGGAAAGTCGGTGTGAACTCGATCCAGAGCACCACCACATAGGCCATCACACACCAGGCCACTTCCAGCATCACCGAATTGAGCTGCACATACCAGGGCATCAACAGTGTGTAGAACTGCCAGTAGCGGCCCAGATCGAAGATCACCGCGATACCGGCCAAGGTATAACCGAACATGCCGGCCATCAGCGCCGAGCGCAGCAGTGGATGGTATTCACCGCGGTTGAACAGATACACCAGCAATGCGATGGCGTAGCCGGCACAGCCAAAGGCGGTGCCGATCATGACATCGATGACGATCCATATGCCCCAGGGATAGCCGTCATTGATATTGGTGACCGCGCCCAAACCGAAAATGAAGCGCGCCGCCAGGATGGCCAGTGCCAGCATGAACAGCAGCGACAGGATCAGGAACGGTTTGGTGAGAAGTTTTCCACCGATAGCTGCATGTGTACTCATGACTGACCCTTCCCCGACGTATTGTCCGAAGCGTTATGCTGTTCACCGTGCTGCGCGTTGTCGGTATTGCGTTTCACCACATAGACCAGGCCGGCGAGCACGACCGCAGGCGCCAGCATCCACTTGTACAGCATGTGCTGGATGCCTTCGGAAATACTGGGATAGCCGAAGTCCGGTACGTTGGTCGGCAGACCCAGCTTGTCGAACGGTATCCCGGCCATATACATGATCTGCGTACCGCCGAGCTGCTTTTCGCCGTAGATCTCCTTGCGGTAGGTCGGAATGGCCGCCTCGTGGCCGGGGCGCCCGGCGCCCAGCTTGCCGCGTGGGAACACATAGTTCTCGCCGGGCGGCAGGGCCAGGCGACGTTGCGCCTCCTGTTTCAGATCATCCACCCGACCGAACAGCGAGGCACCGGTCGGACAGACATCGCAACAGGCGGGGATCTTGCCTTCCGCCTGCAGGTGCGCGCAGAACTGGCACTTCTGAATCTGACCGAAGGCATCGTCGTATTCGTATTTGGGAATGCCGAACGGACAGCTGTATATACAATAGCGACAGCCGATGCAGCGATCGGCATGATGCTCGACGATGCCCGTCACCGCATCCTTGGTCATGGCCGACACCGGACATACGGATACGCAGGACGGATCCACACAGTGCAGGCAGTGACGCTTCATGAAGGCATAGCCGTCGATTTCCCGGTCTTTGTGGTCGGCACTGCCGTTGCGGTAAAGCTTGATCACGTTGAGTGTGTTGCCGGAGGTTTCCAGCGGCGTGTCCCACATGGGCTCGTGCTGGCCGATGGATTCGGGCGGCATGCCGTTGGCGCTCTTGCAGGCAGGCATACAGGCCTTACAGCCGATGCAAAGTGTCGAGTCGTACAACATGCCCACCGCGTCCGGTGACACCTGTTTGGGTTCGCGCATAACGGCAGTGGCCGAATCGGCGCACAGCGCGGTGCTCACACCGGCGGCGGACAACTTCAGGAACTCTCTTCGGTTCAACGCCATGGCGTTGCCCTCCTGCTAATGCTTGTCTTTGTCTTTGTCGTCGGCGTCGCTGTCATGCGCACGCCCCAGACGACTCGCGGCGACGGCGCCGGCACCCGCCGCGGCACCCACAATGCCGGCCACCAGCGCGGCGGAACCCGCTGTTACACCTTGCCCGATGTTTTCGGAAATACCCGGATAGGTAATAGGTGGCGTGACCGTCTTGAGCTCGGATAATTGATGAATGGCCTTGGTGAAGCCCACGCCCTGCTCTGTGCAACCAAAGCACGGATGGCCTGTACCGACCGGCCAGGCGCCCGCACCCACATCACCGAACAGAATGGCCGGGCAGTTGGCATAGGTTTCCGGACCCTTGCAGCCGAGCTTGTACAGACACCAGCCCTGGCGATGACCCTCGTCGCCAAAGGTGATGGCAAAGCGTCCCGCGTCGAAGTGCGGTCGACGCTCGCAGTTCTCGTGAATCAGGCGGTTGTAGGCGAATTTCGGCCGGCCCTTGGCATCGAGGTCGGGCAGCCGATTGAAGGCGAGAACGTGCAGTACCGTGGTCAGGAAGTTGTACGGATTCGGCGGACAGCCGGGAATGTTGACCACCGTCTTGTCCTTGAGAATCTCCGCCACGCCCTTGGCGCCGGTTGGATTGGGACCGCTGGACGGAATGCCACCCCAGGCGGCGCAGGACCCTATGGCGATAATCGCCGCCGCCCCTTCGGCCGCTTCCAGCAGGTGATCGAGAATCGTTCTGTCCGCCACCTTGCAGTAGATGCCGCCGTCTTTGGTCGGTATCGAACCATCGACCACCAGCACATACTTGCCCTTGTTCTCCGCCATGGACTTTTGCCGATGCGCCTCGGCCTGATGACCGGCGCCGGCACAGAGTGTTTCGTGGTAGTCGAGCGAGATGGCATCGAGGATCAGCTGTTCCAGCGTTGGATGAGTGGAACGCAGCAGTGACTCGGTGCAACCGGTGCACTCCTGCGCCGACAGCCAGATCACCGGGGGGCGTGCCGGATTGCTGGCGGCTTCGGCGATACGCCAGGCCATACCGGCCGGCAGTCCCATCGTCGCGGCGACGCCGGCGCAGAATTTCACGAACTCACGTCGGCTGATGCCGCCGAGACTGCCTACGAAGCCATCGAGGTGAGTATCCGATTGAGGGTTTGGGGTGGCCATGTCTGCATGCGCCTCCGGTCAATAACAGGGCGGAGTGCGGCAGCTAACTCAGTCGTACGACGTATAAGCTAGTGCAAGGGATGGTATCGGGGATGCTGCTGGGAACCCTGAGGCCAACCTGCGTCGGCTCGATTGTTGGGCTAGCTGTGCACACTATTCGGTGAAACCGATACGGACAATAGGCGGAAAAATGTGCGGCGGCTTTGATCGCGATCAAAAACTTTTGACGCGGGACGGTGTGCAGGCGGGAACATTCAGCAACAGTTGATGCTGATCAGCTGTTCTGGATTAAGTCGAAAAACACTTTTCGACGGCTGCAGCTTGAAAGGTGAACGCGGAGATTAATAGCCGAATAAAAACAACGGTTTCACGTACGGCCATTCCACATTACCGCGACCAGCTGACGCCCAGCCATGACTGATAATTATCATTGCGTTAACCGGTGGACGCTGTTCCCGGCGCTCTCATCGAAACCGTATAACGCGAGTTGGACTACCGCTGCCAGGGCGGCAGCGGCTCATCTGCAGTAGCCAAATAATGGAACAGTGAACAAGTCGCGCGTTTCGTCAGGGTAACCGCCGCAACTCCACCCGTCGATTCCGCGCCAGACCTTCGCGTGTGTCGTTGTCCGCGATGGGCTGTTCACCGCCATAGCCGCGCGCGCTCAGCCGTTCAGCCGGCAGCCCGCGTTCGATCAGATAAGCCATGACCGCCTTGGCCCGCTGCTCCGACAGCCACAGGTTATAGTCGGCGTTTCCTTGTGCGTCGGAATGGCCCGCCACCTCGAACTTGAGATCGGGCTGATCACGCAGCATCGACGCCACTCGGTCGAGCGCGTTGCGGGCACTCGACGTCAGCACATCCGAGTCGTACCTGAAGTTCACGCCGCTCAACGCGATTGGCGCGCCGCCGGGACAGCCGGTCAGATCGGTCTTGCTGGTGTCAGGCTGATCCGGGCACAAGTCGATGTTGTCGGCGACACCGTCACGGTCCCGATCATCAATCATGGTGGGCTCAAGCGCAGCCAGTTCCGTCGGCATTGTCGTGGTCGGCGTCACTGGAAGCGCCGGCGCGGATGGCTTTGCGGCGGTTGCCGCCGGTGCTGCCGCCGCCAGCGTATTGGACAATGTCAGTTTGGTCGCGGTCAGGCGCTCGTTGCAGGCCGATAGCTGGGCCTGCAGATCGGACGTTCTGTCAGTCTGGGCGCTATCCTCGCGCGACGCTGTCTCCAGCCGCGCATTCAGACTCTCCACCTGTTCCAGCAAACGTTCACGGGTACTGGTCGCGTCGGCCAGCGCCTTCTGCATCGCCGTCTTGGCAGTGACTTCCGCGTCCAGCAACGCGTCCATGGTGGCGATCTGCTCATTGAGTTTGACGCGCTCGGCGTCGATCGCGTTTACCGCCATGGAATCCTTTTCCGCGTCCGCTTCCTGCAGTGCGGTCAGTTGCGCCTGCAATCCATCGCGTTCGCTCGTCGCAGCCGCGGTAGCGGCTTCGGCACGCGCGAGCGAGGCCTGCAGTGTTTCCAGTCGTCCCGTTGCCGCGGCCAACTCCTGGTTCAATGTCTGTTGTTGCTGCGCCAGCTCATCCAGTTTCTGCTGATTCTGCGCGCGTTCCTCCTGTTCATGGGCAAGACGTTTGCTGAGCAGGGCCATCTCTGTCTGCAGACCATCGCGCTCCAGTTTCAGTTCGGTCAATGCCTGCTCTTTGCCTGTTGCAGCCGCCGCCTGCTGTTCCAGTGTGGTGGTCAAACCATTCAGTTCCGTCTGCAGCTGGTCGCGGGCTGCGACCGCGGCGTCCAGCGCCTGCTGAAGCGACGCCTGTTCCGCAATACGGGCACGCGACGATTCCAGTCCGCTTCGGGCCGCACTCAATTCCGCTTCCAGCGCGGCGACACGTGCCTGAGCCGCTTCCGCTTCCGCCTTACTTGTCTGCAGACGTTGTTCCAGATCCTGTTGCCGTGCCTGCTGCTGCCGCCGATCCTCATCGTTGCGGGTCAATGCCGCGCGTGCCTGCTCCAGCAATGTCTGCACGCTCTGCAGACGTGTGCTCGAATCTTCCAGTTCCTTGCGTGCCGCTGCCAGCTCCGCGTCCTGTTCGACCGTCTGCTGCGTATCAGCGGCAACGGGTGACTGTTCCGGACGTGGTGGTGCATAGCCCCGGAAACGGGGTGGCGGATACGGGCGGACAAACCGCTCCGGCGCGGGTTGATAACCGGGATAAGGCGCCGCCCATGCCGGCGGCCGCTGCCACTGCCCCGGCCCAACCGGTGGCGGCGGAAAGGCGCCGTACATTTCAGGCTGTCCGTAGGGTGCGGGCGGTGCCGCAGGGTAACCGGGTGGTTGATCAGTAGGCTGCGGCGGCGTTTCCGCCGCGGTGGCGCCAGTCCAGGAAGCGGTCAGACAGGCAACTACAGCGATAAGCAAACGGGTACGGCAGACGTGAGCGCGCATGGCCCCTCCTCCTTGGTGTTTACTTTACCCTGAGCTCAGACTTCGACGCCCCGTCGATCAGAACGACAGTGGACCTGAAGCCGCTGCATGTCCCAGGCGGCGTAGATATCTTGTTTTGGTTTCAGCGTGCCGTCACCTGGACTTCACTATGACGGCACGCTGTCAGTTCACGCCGACGAATGATGATCGTGCCGACAATGCCGACGCATACAGCACAACATATAACTTAACAGGATCCCTCCCACCACCACGAAGGCACCGATCGACAGCCAGCGCACCGTGATGAGACTTGCACCCGACGCGGAAAACGTGAGCCAGGTAAGAAATGCGGCAAACACCGCAACCAACAGAACAATCGCGAAGGGCCAGACCTTTTTAACGCACTCGGAACAGAGCTGCATAATTCGTCCTTGCAATAATTTCGATTGAGTCGATAACGTTTATAAAGGCCTACCTGATATATGTCTATTGATGTGAGTCATTTTTGGGCAAATTTACATGAAATTTACGGAATTTTTTCAGATAGACCGTTTACCCGGGTTCAGGCACTGAACGTGCTGTCGCCGCCTGAAAGATTGTTTACGATCGTCATGTTATCGACGCTTTCAACTTCGCCGCCTGTTCTCCCCTCCCAATAGGAATAGTTTCATTTCGTCCTTGACCCCGTAAAATTTCCAAATGCTGACCAAACAGCTCAGGTATTCCTCGCCACTGCAGGTAGCGAAGATTCAGCGACAACCAGACTTCCGGAATAGAGCAGCATGAAAATCAAAGCACTCGACATCACCACCCTCAGCGATAAGCATTTCTCGATCCTTAAATGGACACTGTCGTCTCTCTCCGCGGCAGTCACGTTTGCATTGATTCAGTCTTTGGACATCGGACTTCTGTGATTCACTCGAAATAGGCCGCGCTGATCAGCATTACGACGCGGAACGGCGGCAGTTGCGAAAAAGCCCGAATGACAGCTCATTCGGGCTTTTTCTATGGTGCGGACTGTCCATCCTGCCCGGCATTGCTAGAATAAATAGAAATGCGATTTCTGGCCGGGCATCGGATGCATGCTCAGCCGGCAGCGTTATCGATTCTTAGCGGATGTCATTCGACCCACGCCAGCGGTATACGTCTGTTCCGGGCAACCGCTATAGCGTCCTTGCATGAACCGCGAGGGCAATCGCCCCGCTCGACACCCGGGATGGTATGGCTACGCATCCGGATTCACAGTACCAGTTGATCAGTGCGCTGTTCCTGCGCCTGCTGGGTGTCTTTTACCTGATCGCCTTCGCCTCGCTGGTGGTACAGATCGAGGGACTGGCCGGCAGTGGCGGCATACAGCCGTTTGCGACCAGGCTGGCACAGCTGGCGGCGGAATCCGGCTATGAAAAATATCTCCGCCTGCCTTCGCTGTTCTGGCTGAGCAGCAGCGACAGCATTCTGATCGGCGCCGCCGAAGTCGGCTGTATTCTCGCTCTGCTCATCATTCTCGATGTGACACCGCGACTGGCCCTGATCGGGGCCTATGCCTTTTATCTGTCGCTGTACGGCGCCTGCCCGGTATTTCTCAATTTTCAGTGGGACGGATTGCTGCTGGAAGCGGGTTTTCTGGCAATCTTTCTCCATCCGCGCTCAAAGGTGGCGGTGTTCCTGTTCCGCTGGCTGCTGTTTCGACTGCGCTTCATGTCCGGTCTGTCCAAACTCACGATGCAGGACCCCACCTGGTCCGGACTGACCGCCCTGAATTATTACTTTGAAGTCCAGCCTCTGCCCTCGCCGCTGGCTTGGTACGCCCATCACCTGCCCGAATGGCTGTTGCGCATCGGCACTGCGGCGACGTTGTTTGTCGAACTGCTGGTACCGCTGATGATGTTTCTGCCGCGGCGCTGGCGCTTTCTGGCAGCCTGGCTCACGATCCTGTGGCAGGTGCTGATCATCCTCACCAGCAATCACAACTGGTTCAACTTCCTGACCATTGCGCTGTGTCTGTTCCTGTTTGATGATCAGGCGCTGCAGAAGGTCATGCCGCAGCGTTTTCAAAATGAACTGACCCGCCGCCCATCAACGGCGCCTTGGCTTCCGCAAAGACTCGCCATCGGCACAGTTGCTGTCTTCGTCGCTGTTGCTAGCGCGATGCATTTCAAGGAACTGATCGACCTGCAACCTATCAAAAGCGATGTCGGCAAGCTGCTGGATTATGCCGAGGCCTATCGCGCGGTCAATAAATACCACGTCTTCGGCAGCATGAAGACCGAGCGTATCGAATTGCAGATCGAGGGATCACAGGATGGCCGGGAATGGAAACAGTATGCCTTCAAATACCGTCCCGGCGATCCGGCCAGAGCACCGACCTGGGTGATTCCGCATCAACCGCGCCTGGACTGGCAGATGTGGTTCGTTCCGCTGGGGCCGGTGCATCTGCGCTGGTTCGATAATTTCCTGCAGCGCCTGCTGGACAATTCACCCACGGTAACCGCCTTGCTGCGAACCAATCCGTTTCCCGACACGGCGCCGCGCTATCTGCGGGTGCAGGCCTATCGCTATACATTCACGACTGCGGAACAGCGCGCGGCAAGCGGCGACTGGTGGACCGTTGAGCCGCTCGGGCCCTTCACACCACTGGCGTGGAAAGAGCGCGCGCAGGTGCAGTGACAGCGAAGGCGGCGAGGAACCCTGTTACAACCAGAGCATCAAGCCGCATTCGAAGCGATGACTCAGCAGTTTATGAAATGGATACAAGCGGATCTTGTAATGCCGCAAACCCTCGAAGATATAACAGGGAAACGGTGCACAGAGATCGGTGCGATACAGGGTCTCCCCCGCCGAGGTTTGCCCTTCTACTTCCAGACGAAGACTGTTATGAGGTGCGAACTGGCCCAGTTCATCGATACTGCCGATCACGCACTCGACCTCGACGTCATCGGGTGATAGCCCGTCCAGGGATACCTTGACGGTAATCGGCATGGATTCTCCGCTGTGCACCACTGCGTGCGGCATGCTATCGACATTGGCGCGCAGATTCGGCCATGCCTCGGCGACTTTCGTGCGCCACTGCGCCAATTCCTTTGCCGCGGCCGCACCGTTCGCCGCCAGTGTTTTGCCCTGCTTGGCGGCCGGTCCGTAATAATCGCGCAGATAATCGGTCGCCATCCGCATGCCGTTGAAGCGCGGCAGAATGGTGCGCATCGAGACCTTGGATTTGAGAATCCAGTTTTCCGGCTCGCCATCGCTGTTGCGGGAGAAGTACAACGGTACGATCTCGCGCTCGAGGAGATTGAGCAGTTCGGTTGATTCCTGTCGATCGCGCACCGATTTTTCCAGTTCAGGATGCGGCGTGATGGCCCAGCCGTTTTCACCGTCGTAGGCCTCCGCCCACCAGCCATCGAGCACACTCAGATTGATCGCCCCATTGAAAGCCGCTTTCATGCCTGAGGTGCCACAGGCCTCCAGCGGATACTCAGGGACATTGAGCCATATATCCACGCCCGGATAGAGATCACGGGCAAGCGACAGATTGTAGTCTTCCAGCAGCAGAATCTTGCCGCGCAGCTCCGGCAGCATAGCGATCTGTGCAATCTCCCGAATCAACTCCTTGCCGGGTTCATCATTGGGATGCGCCTTGCCCGCGAACACGAATAACACCGGGCGGGCCGGATCGTTTACCAGTCGTGTCACCCGCCCCAGATCCTTGAACAGGAGCATCGCACGTTTATAGGTGGCGAAACGCCGCGCGAACCCGATCACCAGCGTATCGCGGTTACGCGTGCCGATGTACTGGGTCATTTCCGCAATCAGGGATTCCGCACAGCCGCTCCGTTGAAGTTGAATATGCAGGCGCCGCCGCAGTTCGTCGAACATGGCGGTCTTGTGAATCTGCCTGACACTCTGATAGACATGATTCGGGATCTTGTCGACAAAGCACTTCCAGAAGTCCGCATCATTCAGTTTGGCACGCCAGCCCCGCCCCATATACATATCGAACAGGGCAACCCAGGACTCGCCCAGGAAAGAGTCGACATCGACGCCGTTGGTAACATAATGAATGGGATTTTCCGTCGGCGGTATCTGCGGCCAGACATGACGTTCCATCTCCGACGCCACCTGACAATGAACCCGACTCACGGCATTGCGGTAACGTGAGCCACGCAGGCCCAGCAGCGTCATATTGAAGCCGCTGGAGTGTGAATTCGAGCCCAGCTCCCAGAAGCGCGCCTCGCTGATACCCAACCGGGGAATGAAGTCGGCAAAGTAAGGCCGCATCATACTCGTATCAAAGATATCGTGGCCGGCCGCCACCGGCGTGTGCGTGGTGAATACGCTCTTGGCGGCAACCAGTTCGAGC
>JBFEJM010000039.1:0-10600 GCA_041553175.1 Gammaproteobacteria bacterium
CAATCGATTTTTTCTCCGGTTTCGGCCACGAAGCGCTGGTGGCGGTCTGCGCGCTGATGATCGCCGGCCAGGGGCTGGTGCGTACCGGCGCGCTGGAACCGGTCGGCCGAGTGCTGGCGCGTATCTGGGGTGTTGCGCCGCGCTTTACGCTGTTGCTGACACTCATCGTCGGTGCGGTGTTGAGCGCGTTCGTCAACAACGTGCCCATTGTGGTTCTGCTTCTGCCCATTCTGATCAGTGTTTCGGTGCGCACCAAGACGTCGGTATCCGGTGTATTGATGCCGATGGGGTTCGCCACCCTGATCGGCGGTATGAGCACGACCATCGGTACTTCGACCAATCTGCTGGTGGTGAGTGTCGCCGCCGACATGGGCATGCGGCGTCTCGATATGTTCGACTTCGTGGTGCCGGTGCTGATCGCCGGCGGTATCGCGATCGTCTATCTTTGGCTGATCGCGCCACTGATGCTGCCGCCGCGCACGTCCGATCTGGAAGATCTGTCGCCGCGCATATTCAATGCACAGATGGTGATACCGGAAGGCAGTTTCGCTGCCGGCAAGACTTTGTCCGAGGTGATCAAGCAGGCCGGCGACAGCATGCAGGTGTCGCGCATTCGGCGTGCCGAGGAAACCTTCCTCCTTCCGCTGCCGGATGCATTGATTCTGGCCGGCGACCGACTGTATCTGGCCGATACCGCGCACAAGCTCAAGGCCTACGAAAGCGCATTGGGTGCCACGCTCTATTCGGGCAGCGAGCCTGTCGATGAGGAGCATCCGCTCGCGGCCGACGATCAACAGGCGGCGCAGGTGGTCGTGGTGCAGGGTTCGCCCCTGGTCGGCAGCACCCTGTCGAGCAGCCGCTTCGCCGATCGCTATCAGCTGGTGACACTGGCGCTGCATCGGCCCGGCTGGAAACAGCATATCAAGCATAAGAGCCTTTCCGATATCGAGCTCGAAATCGGCGATGTGCTGCTGATTCAAGGTGCACGCGATCAGATCGCCGATCTGAAACGGCGCGGCGACGTGCTGGTGCTGGATGCGACCGCCGATCTGCCGAGTACGCGGCGTGCGCCGCTCGCGCTGCTGTTGATGGCGGCCATCATCCTGGTTGCCGCGCTCGGTATTCTGCCAATTGCAATCAGCGCCGTCTGCGGCGTTCTGCTGATGCTGATGACCGGCGTATTGAACTGGCGCGAGGCGACCCGCGCGTTGAATACCCAGGTTGTGATGATTGTCGTCGCGAGTCTGGCGCTGGGCTCGGCGCTGCTGAAAACAGGCGGTGCCGATTATCTGGCCGAACTTTTCGTGACTGCTTCGGCCGGTGCCGCACCCTGGATGGTGTTGAGCGGATTGATGCTGATGATGGCCGTGCTGACCAATATCGTGTCCAATAACGCAGCCGCCGTGATAGGTACGCCGATCGCCATTGGCATCGCACATCAACTCGGCATGCCGGAAGAACCCTTCGTGCTGGCGGTGCTGTTCGGCGCCAATATGAGCTACGCCACGCCGATCGCCTACAAGACCAATCTGCTGGTCATGAGCGCAGGCGGCTATCAGTTCACCGACTTCATTCGTGTTGGCGTGCCGCTGACGCTTATAATGTGGCTGACCTTCACCTGGCTGCTGCCGCAGCTGTATGGGCTCTAGGCTGGGTGTTTCGCGCTAAGTCGGCGCCGGCAGCCATTCGAGACCCTGCAACACCTCAGCGAAATCCAGTTCGAGCAGCGCCATATCGCGCGCGGCGCGTTGCGCCAGCGCCGCTTGGGGTGGCGGTGGCTGCCGGCATGCCAGCACAACGACATTGCTGTGGCTGGGTATTGTTACCAGCGCCACCCATTCAAAGCTTTTCCGCAGGGCCATAAGAATCGCGATCAGGTCCTGTTCCGAATCGGTGGAGAGATTCAATGACAACACACCCGCAGCGGACAGGTGCTGCGCGGCGTCGCGGTAGAACCGCGTATCGTACAGGCAGTCGGCATGGCTGGCGCCGGCGAAGAGGTCGCACAGCATCAGGTCGAAGGTCAGAACATTCGCGTGGAGGAAGTCTTCGGCGGATTGAATAGTCACCGGCCAGTCGTGCGGAACATGAAAATGCTCGCGCGCCAGATCGACCATGACCGGACTGGCATCGACGGAAATGATCTCCAGCGCGGGTAACCGGTTATGGAGAAAGCGTTCAAGCGAGCCGATGCCGAAACCGAGATTCAGAACCCGTTTCGGCGTATCGGCCAGCAGCAGCCCGATCAGCATGGCAACATGATTGGGCAGGATCAGTTCCGCCGGTGCATCCACCCGCATAATCGACTGAATGGAGTCATCGTCGGTGCAGAGCCAGCGATAACCCGACTGTTCCAGAACCCTGAATCCATCCTGATCGGTCCGGGCGATCTGTGCCGCCGCGGATTGTTCCGGCGTCAGCTTGAAAAGGGAGTCGATGGACATGGGCGGCTTTGGCATGCGCCTAGGCGGGCGTGGGTTCAGCCGCGCTGCGACGATCGGCGCGCCAGGCACTGACCGTCCATAAGAAACTGCCGAAGTCGAGTACGGAGAAGGCAATCGCCAGCGTTCCGGGTACGATACCGAGAAACCACAGCAGCGCCATTATCGGTGGCACCAGGGGGCGGTCGAGCATGGAGGCGAATATGAATCCATTCGCGGTGGTGCGGCCACTGACGACATAGAGCATGCCCAGGCCTCCGATCAGCATTCCGCCGATACGAAAGAAGGTCGTGGACTGATCACTCAGCACCTCAAGTTGCAGCAGTGCGGCGACGGACTGCGGTACCAGCAGAATCGCCAGGCTTTCCGCCAGCATCACCCAGCCGAACACTTCCACTGTTCTGGCGGCGCGACTCTGGTCTTGCGGGTGCAGCAGTTGGCGGAACATGTCAGAGAGAGTGAATGTGTTCATAGTGCCTCCGTGCGTGTGTGGGGGCGGCCAGGAACGCCCCGATCAATTCATCTGTCCGTCCAGCCGTCATTACGAGGGAAGCGACACAATTTCCCGCTACCGGCTGCAGTCATCTGGAGTTTTTATTGTGACTGAAGCCACGCTCCAGGGTCGTCGAATCTGACAGAGACAGCATAGTCGAAGCTTTCCTGGAAATTCTCTGTCCGATCGAACTCGAACTGACGCGCGGCTCTTGTTGCCGGTGTGCGCCCTCGACAGCCGCTCGACGGGATGGATCGATATTCGATCCCTGCTGAACGTAATGATCAGCGTATTCCGGTTGCTACAGTGCGCGACGAACGGTTTTGACGGAGGGATCGCTCGGGCTTGTGTGTGCACTGAAACCGAGTTCGCGCACGAGGTCAAGCATGGCCTGATTGCTGCCCAGCACCTCGCCTTCCATCGCGCGGAAACCGCGCGCACGCGCTGCATCCATAAGCGCCTGCATCAGCCGCGAGCCGATACCGCGGTGCTGCCAGGCGTCGGCCACGACCAAAGCGAACTCGCAACTGTCGCCGTCGGGATTCATCGCATACCGCGCCACTCCGATCTCCTGTTCAGCACCAGCCGTAGTGACTGTGGCTATCAGCGCCAGATCGCGATGATAGTCCAGCTGCGTGAGTCGAATCAGTTCTTCGTGGCTCAGTTCCTGAAGGCTCTGCATAAAGCGGAAATATTTCGCTTGCGGCGACAATCCCCGCACGAAAGCCTGCTCTATCTCCGCATCTTCGGGCCGAATCGGCCGAATGGTCAGATCGGTACCGTCGGATAATTGCGTATGTGTCACCAACTGCGCCGGGTAAGGATGAATGGCCATGTGCGCGTAGCGGTTCGGTCCCGGTGCGCGATAGCCGATGGCGATGCGTGCATCCACCGCCAGCGCGCCATTTTCGTCGAGTATCAGCGGATTGATATCGAGCTCGTTGATCTGCGGGATCTCGCAGACCAGTTCCGACACGCGCAGCAGCACCTGTTCGAGTGCAACCAGGTCGGCGGCCGGCAGATTGCGGAATTCCTGTAACAGATGGAACACGCGCGTCTGTCGTATCAGATCCTGGGCCACAAAACTGTTCAAGGGGGGCAGTGCGATTGCGCGGTCGCGCAACACCTCCACCGAGGTGCCGCCCGCACCGAAGGTGATGGTCGGGCCGAATGCGGGATCGCGGACGACGCCGATCAGCAATTCGCGTCCATGCGGCTTATGGTGCATGGCCTCGACTGTAACGCCATTGATGACTGCATTGGGCCGTTCAAGTTTGACCGCGCTGACCAGTTCCTGATAGCTGCGGCGTACATACTCCGCACTGTTTATGTTCAGGCGCACGCCGTTGACGTCCGACTTGTGGCTGATGTCGGGCGAGTCGATCTTGAGCGCCACTGGAAAGCCAATGGTTTCCGCCGCTACCAGCGCTTCGCCCGCGCTGTGCGCGGCCACCGCGAAATTGGTCGGGATGCCGAAGGCATGCAGTACCGCTTTGGCCTCGTTACCGTTGAGTTCCTGACGGTGTTCGGCCAGTGCGCCCTCGATGATCAGCCGTACACCTTGCAGATCCGGTGCGCTGCGCGCCGCCAGTGGTGCCGGCACTTGCAACAGTAATTGCTGGTTATGCTGATAACAGGCCAAGTAGGCGAAGGCCTCTATCGCCGCTTCCGGAAAAGCGAAATTGGGGATGTGCTGATGGGTCAGCAGATCGCGGGCAGGCCCGACCTGAACCTCGCCCATCCAGCAGGCCAGCACCGGCTTGCCCTGACCGGCGGCGGCCTCGGCCACGGCCTGCGCGCAGGCCAGGGGGTCCGTCATCGCCTGCGGTGTCAGCATGACCAGGACGCCGTCGATACCGGGATCGGCCAGACACAGGCGCAGTGCCGCGCCATAGCGTTCGGCCCCGGCGTCGCCGAGAATATCGACCGGATTGGCGCGCGGCCATTGCGCCGGCAGCAGTTTGTCCAGTGCCGCCAGCGTCGCCGGCGACAGGTCGGCCAGTTGCAGCCCCAGATCGGCACTGCGGTCGACCGCCATCACCGCGGGTCCGCCGCCATTGGTCAAGATGGCCAGCCGGTCACCGCGCATGCGGTGATGGCTGGAGAGCAACTGCGCGGCGGCAAACAACTGCTCGATACTCTGCGCGCGCACGACACCGGCGCGCCGCAGCGCGGCATCGAACACATCGTCGGCCGCAACCAGGGCGGCGGTATGCGACTGGGCGGCGCGCGAACCGGCACCGTGCCGGCCCGATTTCACCACAATCACCGGCTTGACCCGGGCCGCGGCACGCAACCCGCTCATGAAACGCCGCGCGTGATTCATGCCCTCGACATACAGCAGGATGCCATGCGTCTCGGTATCCAGCGCGAGAAAATCCAACAGGTCACCGAAGTCGACATCGATCGCATCGCCCAGCGACACCACGGCGGAGAAACCGATCTCGCGCGCCTCGGCCCAGTCCAGAATCGCCGTGCACAGCGCACCGGACTGCGATACCAGTGCAAGATGGCCGGGCCGGGCCGTGCCCTTGCTGAAGGTGGCATTGAGATTCAGGCGCGGCCGGATCAGGCCCAGACAGTTGGGGCCGAGCACGCGCATGCTATAGGGTTGTGCCGCCTGCAGCAGCAACGCCTGTGAGGCGTGACCATCGGCGCCCTCGAAACCGGCGGACAGGACTATTACCGCGTGCACGCCATGTTCCCCGCAGGCCCGTATGATATCCGGGATGGTGCGTGCCGGTGTGGCGATCACGGCGAGATCGACCGCCGCGCCGACCTCGCCGATCGAGGCATAACAGGGTTGTCCGCCCAGAGTGCGGTGCTTGGGGTTGATCGGAAACACCGCGCCCTTGAAACCCGCCGCCAGCAGATTGGCGTACACGCGTCCGCCGACCGAACTCGGCCGTTCACTGGCGCCGAACACGGCCACGGCGCGCGGGTGGAACAGCCGATCGAGGTAATGTGAGCCCATCTGGTTAGCCTAAGTCCTTAGTCAATCGAGATCTTAACAGACTGCGGAAAAACCCGTTCAAGGTATGCAGTGGACTGTTAAGATAACCTGAAACGCTGAACAACATTATGACAATCACCTATATCTCGCACCCCGACTGTTTCAAGCATGATACCGGCCCGGTGCATCCGGAATCGGCGGCACGCCTGTGGGCCATCGAGGATGCGCTGCGCAGTTCGGGTCTCGATCTGGCGTTGCGGCGCATGGATGCGCCGTTGGCAACACAGGAACAGCTGCTGCGCGTGCACAGTGCGGAGTACCTGGCGCAGCTCGCCGCCGCCGTACCCGCAACCGGCCTTCACTGGCTGGATTTCGACACCGCTATCGGGCCGGCATCGCTGACGGCGGCCTACCGGGCTGCCGGCGCCTGTGTCGAGGGCGTGAATCTGTTGCTGAGCGGCGCAGCGCAAACGGTATTCTGCGGCGTACGTCCACCGGGACATCATGCCGAACGTGGCGCCGCCATGGGCAGCTGCCTGTTGAATAATGTCGCTGTGGCCGCGGCCCATGCGCTGGACGCGGGTGGCCTCGAACGTGTCGCCATCGTCGATTTCGATGCCCATTACGGCAACGGCACCGAAGACATCTTCGGCACGGACCCGCGCGTACTGTTCTGCTCGGTGTATCAGCCGGACGCCTATCCGCACGACTCAACCGACACGCCGGGCGATCATATAATAAAGGTACCGTTGGCGGCGGGCAGCAGAGGTGCCGAGCTGGCTTCCGCTGTGGAAGAGCATTGGTTGCCGGCGCTGGATGGCTTTGCGCCGCAGCTGCTGCTGATCTCGGCCGGCTTCGACGGTCATGTGGAAGACGATCTCGCGCAGTGGAATCTGGTTGAGGCCGATTACAGCTGGCTCACCGCCGTCTTGCGCGGTGTTGCCGAGCGTCACGCCCAGGGCCGAATACTCTCGGTGCTGGAGGGTGGGTATGAACAGCATGCCCTCGGGCGCTGTGTGGTCGCGCATCTCAAGGCATTGCTGGCCTGACAGCGCGCTGTGGTTAAAAGCTGTCGCGTTCGATCTCGCTGTAGACAAAATTGATGACGCGACCCATTTCGTTGAAGTTGTTCCAATCTTTGTACTCGGCCAACTCGTCGACCACCTGGTCTTTCATTTCATAATCCAGCAGCCCTTGTTCGACATGCTTCGCGACGGAAGCGTTGAGTTGTTCCAGGAACTGCAGAGACGCCAGAGGTACCTCGCGACCGCCACTGCGACCGTGGCCCGGAATGAAGATCTCGATTCGGTCATTCAGCAGCATTGTTTTGATGGCGGCGATCGTGCCTTTGCAGCTCGCGTCCTGCGGCACGTCCGAATTCGGTACGCGCCTGGCTGCCACGATATCACCCGTAAACAACGCTTTGTCATCGACGACTTCGATCGTGATGTCATGATCCGTATGCGCGTGGCCGGGGTGTTGAATGTTCAGGGTCACACCATCCAGCGTGAGGGATTCGCCGCCTTCAAGGCCGATAGTGGGGCCGACCGCCTGGGTACCCGCGATTGCGCCATCGGTCATACCCATCAGGAGTTTGATCCAGTCTTCGCCCTCGCCGGCGTTGACCCGCTCGATCATGCGGGCGTGCGCGTAGATGGGTACCTCGGGATAGGCTGCGCGAATGCCGTGATTTCCAAGCCAGTGATCGCCATGCACATGGGTGTTGAACACGGCGATGACGGGCTTGTTCGAGACCTCGCGAACCTTTTCCAGCAACTGTTTGCCGATGTCGGCGCTGCTGCCCGGGTCGACAATAATGATTCCGTTCGTTGTCAGAATGGCGGCCGGGTTGTTCATGAAACCGCGGCTTTCGGCGCTTGGAAGGTCCTGCGTCCCGTGTACGACGTAAATGTGCTGACTGATTTTATCGAGGGGTGTGTGTGCGATGGAAGTGGCGTGTTGTGAGTCATGCGCGTGCGATAGATTCGACAGTGCGTATAACGCGAGTGTCAGGGCCAACGGGTATCGCATGGAATGTCTCCTGCGTCAAAGGACGCCTTATCAGTATCGCTATCACACCCATGGATATACCGCTGCCGCAGTGGCGGGTCGACGGGCGACGTCCGGGGCTTTGCCGTCGTTCGGCACAATAGCATCTAGTGTGCCGAATGGCGTGCAAAAAAATCCCAGATAACCTCGTTTGCATTCAGCTCTTTACTTGTCTTGCCGATGATGAGCTCGGGCAGGTACGGAAAGCCACTCGGCCAGGTGTGTCCTCCGCCTTCGATGACATAGAGAACCACCTCCGTTCCGCTTTGGCAGTTACGATACTCCTCTTTGCGTACACGCGTGCCATCCTGCGGGTCTTTGTCGAGCATCTGCGTGATTGCAGGCGGGAGTGAGCATTGATTGTGATTTGCCCAGAATTCGATTGTATCGGCGGTCGACAATACCTTTCCAACGCTCCTGAACCCGAACGGCCCGGTGATATCGCCGCCCGTGAAGGGCATAAGCGCATCATCGACATTATTTATGGCCAGGACGGAGATCGGTCGCGAAGGTGAGCAGGAAGGATACAGGTTTTTCGGGAGATTCCCTGTAACCGGTGCAGCCGCGGCAATCTTTCCACTCAGTTCACAGGCCAGGCGGTAGGACATGATGGCGCCGTTTGACATGCCGGTGACGTAGACGCGTTTCGCATCGATATTGCGTGTTTCTATGAGGTGATCGATCAAGGCCGAGATAAAGCCGACATCGTCAATGCGTTTGGTGTGCGCGCGATAGCCTGTTTCATTCGCGCTTCTGCCGTCGTTCCATTGCTTTTCGATGCCGTCCGGGTAAACGACGACAAAGCCCTTTTCATCCGCCAGCCGGTCGAATCCGCCCAGAGTCAATTTCACCATGCGCTCGCCGGTTCCTTTGCCGCCGTGCAGCGCGATCAGGAGCGGCATGGATTTGGCCTTGTCGTGCATGGGTGGGGTATGAATGAGATAGGTCCGTTTCAGTCCGTCAAAGACGATCGATTCAGACTGATGCATATCGGCGGCGTTGCCCGTTGAGATGCTTGCCAGCAGCAACGGACAGGAGAGTAGGGCGGGTAATACTATCCGTGCCAGTATCGATATCATTTATCCGTTCCATGATCTTCAAAGATAACCGCCTCAACGTCGCGGCGCGGGCTGGCGGCGATATTCGCGGCTGAATAACCCATGCGCAAGACGATCTGCGGAAAACCGTCGCCGATGATGTCGCGCAGCGTGGAACGCAGTGATGACACTTGAACGGGCTGATTCAGGTAGGACGCCTGCAGACCGAGTCTGCAGGCCGCAAGCAGTACGCGTTGCAGTGCCTGCCCCGCCAGCAGCCAGTCGCCTGGCTCGTCGCGCTCGGTGCCGAGCACCGCGAGCACAGGCGAGGCATCGGCCAGATCCCTGTCCTTTGCGGCAACGCCGCCACCCATGTCAAAGCTGCGGACAACGGCCTGAGCGACCGGTGCCGCCAGGGTGGGAACGGTCAAGCCATCACCCTGGCGCCGCGGATGCATCCAGGCCGCGAGCTCGCGCCGCCAGCTCGGGTTGGCCCATTGCGCGGCATCGCCTTCTGTCACGAGCGCCGTTACTCGCCGACGGGTGTCCTCGTTCAGCAGTGGCCGCATCCAGGCACCTTCGGCATTTGCCTCTTTGCACAACTGCTCAATGGTGACTGAATCGACCTCGCGCGGCGCAAAGCGTTTGCGATAGGTGCGCCGGGACTCGATGAAGCCGAAAAGCGCGGCCTCCGCGGCGGGTGGGTCAGTCGCATCGGTCAGGGATACGTGGGCAAGCCAATCCGGCTCCTCGATGGCGGGAAGAGACTGCGTCTGAGCATGGAGGCGCTGACTCGCGGCGGCAATGCGCAGGTTCATCAGCGCGCAGCCGCAGCTGATTGTCAGTTCGCGATCCTCGGAATCGTTGACCGGCAAGGCGCGCGTTCGATCGGCAAACAGGTCGATGGCATTCGTCGAGATACGAAAAAGCCACGGCTGGGTATTGTGACTGGAGGGGGCGAGTATCGCGTTGCGAATCAGCAATCGAGCCTGTTCGTTCCAGTTATCGACACTCATACATCACCTCGACAGCCGTAAATAGTGTGATCCGGCTCGCTTGGATTATTCCGGTATGACCGTCGTCACGCCGCTTTCCCTGCTGAACAGGGTTTTTCGGTTGAACCCTACCACCAGAACCGCGGCCAGTATAAAGAATAGTGTGTCGTAGGGCTGGGCGTCGGGCCAGATCGGGTTGATAAGCTGAAAATGAAGCAGGGCCGGCAGCAGGATACTGCCGCGCGATGCATTGAACAGCGGCGTCACGATCACGCTGACCGCAACCGTGCCGGCGAAGAAGGGCGTGAATGACCAGCCGCTCTGCTGCGTGCCGCTCAAGAGAAATGCCGGCAGGTGCCAGATGCCCCAGACGATACCCAGAATCAGCGCGGCCCAGATGGGCGCGAATCTGCGTTGCAGCAACGGCAACGCGAACCCGCGCCAGCCGAACTCCTCGATCGGCCCTTTGATCGCGGCGAGTGACAATGCGATGAAAAGCGATTGAACTGAAGAAAAAGAAAACGGTTCCGCGAAAAGATTGCCCTTCAGCGCAGCACCTCCGAAAAACAGCAGCGGAATGCCGATTATCAATAAGACGTACCAGCCGACTGAGCAGCGCCACAGTAGAAGTC
>JBFEJM010000040.1:0-10552 GCA_041553175.1 Gammaproteobacteria bacterium
CGTGTCTTTTACAATTATTTTACCGACCAGCGAGTCGGGGCGTTGTAGTGCTCATTCTCACTTGATACAGTCCTGCGACGTGAATATTCAACGAGGATGATTGGCATTGACGATCTTTCTCGTGCAGGTGGCTTGCCTGGGCTGCCGGCGAATCAGTTTGAATTTGACTAACAATGATCAACCAATCGAGGAGCTAGTACGATGAAGCCGATGACACTTGTAATTCTCTGTTCTGCACTCGCTATAGCAGGTTGTGGTGACAAGAATGATAGCGGGCAGAGTAAGAGCGAAAGTGGATCTCTGATGGATCAAGCAAAAGAGATGACGAATAACACTACCGACAGCATGAAGGATGCCGCTGCCGACGCCAGCGCGACGCTGAACGAGGCGGCGGACGCCGCACAGGAAAGTGCGGCCAATCTGGCCGGGCAGGCGAGTGCCGCTGCCGATACGGCGGTCGATACAGCTACTGCGGCGGCCGAATCGGTCGCAGCGGGTGCCGGTGAGATGGCCGACAATGCCATGGCGACGGCGCAAGATGCCGCCGGGGCTGCCGCGAGTGCGACTGAGGAAACTGTTGCGGATGCCACGCAGGCCGTACAGGCCATTACACCCGCCGCGGGAGAAGCGACGGCCGCTGCCGGAGCCGTAGCGCCCGCGATGGGTGCCGCCGACTTCGACCTGGCTGCCGGACAGGCTGTGTATGACGGGAAATGCAAAGCCTGTCATGCAACGGGTGCCGCCGGTTCCCCGAAATTGGATGATGTTGTCAATTGGGCGCCCCGCATCGAGCAGGGTATGGATGTGCTGGTCAAGCATGCTCTGGAAGGTTACAAAGGAAGCGTGGGCTATATGCCGCCTAAAGGTGGTTTCACCAGCCTGTCCGACGACGAAGTCGCTGCGGCTGTTGCCTATATGGTCAACGAAGTCCGCTGATCTGACACAGAAAGCCATGGAAGCCGGGGCGTTTCAGCCCCGGTTTTTTTTGGTCTTCATTGACCGAGTCGCGGTGTAACGATGTACTCAGCGATCCAGATACCTTCCTCTGATCGACTTATACTCGGATCGATCACATGCAATTCCGAAAGCGAAGTAGAGGGTTGATGTCTTGCCATATCCAATGGCTCACCCCACAAACAGCTATGCAGATGATGTCCGGTTATGCATACATCAAACGCGCTGAACAGCAAATGGCGCGACGACATGCTGTCGGCAAGGGTGCTTATCCAGTTCGAAAACAATTGCTCGAGGTCTGCGCCGCGTAGATCAATCTGTATCAAACGGTATGGATCGATACACGCAGGATCGGTCACAAGCGTTGTCAACGCCAACGCGGCTTGAACGAATGCGGAATCGGGAGAATGACCAAAGCCGCGTACCCGGTTTCCTTCAGGGGTCGTCTGATGCTCCCAGTAACAGTTGGGCGATAACGCCGACACTGCTGTCGTGGTTTCCTTTGCATCGGTTGTGGATAGCGGACTGTCGGGGTTCATGCGTCTTTACCTGTCACCAATAAGTCGATCCGTTGTGCGGGGCTTGTGCATCAGCTATTCATATTCAGGTGAAACCAATCGTGCAGCGGTATGAAATTGCGCGCGAGCTGTAACTTTATCCAGAACGGATGTCCTGTCCTCCAGGGCGGCACGGAAGGTCGTACTGATCTTGCGAGGGGTTGGGGAGTCACGCCATTACGCATATTTCCGCGTCCATCGCCATGACCGCCTATCACGCGTGGCCGGTCACCTCAACTGTAAACACAGTTTTTGGTTGCGAGCGAGCGGAGGACGTCCCTGCACGTCAGACCTTTCAACCTGAACAATCGCTACTATTGACTTTCAGCATAGACCAACTTTTCTATTGTGTTATTAGCACGATAGGCTTTTCACTCGGGGAACTGCCGTCGAAATGATCTGGCGCATGGCGGAATCATTCCAGAAGGGCATAGTTATATCTAGGAAAGTACTTGAAAATCATGATCAAAACCGGGGTTCCAGTGGTCTGTCGCCTAACTGGGGCAATAGGATGAGGTGATGAAAAAACAGCTGCCGCTTCCCTTCGACGCGCTCGCCAATAACTGTCGCCCGGAGGATCTGCCCTATCCGTCTACCGACGACATTCCCGATCTTGCCGGAATCCTTGGCCAGAAACGGGCCCTGGAAGCCATCCGTTTCGGGCTGACCGGACGCCGCCCCGGTTACAACCTGTTTGCCCTGGGCACCAGCGGCATCGGCAAACATTCCATCGTGATGCAGCTTATCAGTCAGCGTGCGGGGCAGGGGCAGACGCCGCCCGACCTGTGCTATGTCGCCGATTTCAAGGATCGGACCCACCCCCGCCTGCTCGCATTGCCGGCTGGACGGGGAAACGGATTCCGCGAGGATATGCAGCATCTGGTGGAGGAGCTTGGCGAGGCGATTCCGGCCGCGCTCGAAGGTGATGAATTCAAGGCCCGGCTGCGCCAGATCGAACGTGAATTCGAGAACCAGCAGGCGGAAGCGGTTCAGCGCCTGCGCGAGAAAGCGGAACAACAAAAGGTACATCTGTACGAACAGCCCGGCGAATTCACCTTTGCGCCGCTTTATAACGGTGAATTGCTGGATGCCGAGGCTTTCAGTCGTCTGCCGCGCGAAACACAAGCCGCGATCGAGACAAAAGTCAGCGCTCTGCAGAGTGAACTCACGGATATTCTCGAACAGAGAATTCCTCAGTTGCAGAAAGAGCGTCGTGCCGCTATCCGCAGGCTCCGCCATGATGTGACACGCATGGTGGCCACGAATCTGCTGGAGGCACTGCGTGAGAAGTATCGAGATCTACCGGCTGTGATCACGCATCTCGAAAGTGTGGAGTCTGAGGTTGTCCACAACGCTCAGGAATTTCTCCGTCGCGAGAGCGGTACTGAACATCTCATGGTGGATAACGCGGACAGGTTTCGACGTTACCTGGTCAATCTTCTGGTGGACAACAGTCAGACGCAAGGCGCGCCGGTCGTTTACGAGGATAACCCGACTTTTAACGCCCTGATCGGACGCATCGAGCATATCGCCCAGTTGGGTACGTTGGTGACGGATTTCAATCTCATCCAGCCGGGGGCATTGCATCGGGCGAATGGGGGCTATCTGGTATTGAACGCCCAGAAATTATTGATGCAGCCCTTCGCCTGGGATGCACTCAAGCGTGCGCTGCAGGCGCACGAGCTGCGCATCGAATCGATGGGGCAGGCGTGGAATCTGATCAGTACGGTGTCGTTGGAGCCGGAAGCGCTGCCTCTGGATGTGAAAGTCGTCCTGGAAGGTGATCGATTACTGTATTACATGCTGCAGGCTTACGATCCGGAGTTTTCGGAGTTATTCAAGGTCGCAGCGGACTTTGAAGACAACGTTCCGCGCGCGGCGGAAAATATCCAGGATTATGCCAGCCTGATCGCGACGCTGGTGCGAAAGGAGAAGCTGCGCGCGTTCGATCGATCCGGTATTGCCGCAATCATAGATTACAGCGCCCGTCTCGCCGCCGATGCAAAGAAGCTTTCAACCCACATGCGCGATATTCTGGATCTTATGCATGAGTCCGATCACTACGCCGACGAGGGGGGACACGAAAAGGTGTTGAATGTGGATGTACGCAAGGCGATTCAGGCGCGGATCGAACGTGTCGACCGTGCGCGCGATATTCTGCATGAGGAGATTCAGCGCGATATCCTCACAATTGCCACTGACGGACGAGTGATCGGCCAAGTGAATGGTCTCGCCGTTTCCGATATGGGTAACTTCAGTTTCGGTTCTCCCGTCCGTATTACCGCGACCACGCGCCTGGGAGAAGGCGAGGTGGTCGACATAGAGCGCGAGGTTGACCTGGGCGGCTCTATTCACTCAAAAGGCGTTTTTATACTGTCGAGCTTTCTGGGCGCACGTTATGCGACCAACTTTCCGCTCTCTCTATCGGCGAGCCTCGCGTTTGAACAGACCTATAGTGGAATCGAAGGCGACAGCGCTTCGCTGGCTGAACTCTGTGCGCTTTTGTCGTCACTCTCCAAACTGCCATTGCATCAATCACTGGCGGTGACGGGTTCGGTGGATCAGCAGGGTGGAGTGCAGGCGGTCGGTGGCGTCAACGAAAAGATCGAGGGTTTCTATGAAGTCTGCGCGGCGCGCGGATTGGACGGTAAGCAGGCAGTGATCATTCCGCAGAGTAATGTGCAGCATCTGATGCTGCGCGACGACGTGGTGGACGCCGCCAGTAAAGGGCAGTTCAGTATATATGCGGTAAACAGCGTCGATCAGGCAATGCAGCTTCTGACCGGCCGACCGGCGGGGCGTATCAATGCCCATGGTGAGTTTCCGCCGCGCACCGTGAACGGCCTCGTGCAACAGCGCTTGGCGGATCTTGCGCGGCTGCGCCTGGCCTTTTCCGGTGGCGCCCATGATGGTGGCGGGAGTGGTCCCGCCGACAGCGCCTGAGAGTTGCGTACGGGGTGTGTAAACCGGGTGCCCTGACACTGTTTTGGCCGGCCATTTCCGGGTCCGGGCGGTTGACAGAAAAGGGGTGCTGGCGTAAAGTTCGCGCTCCGCGATTGGGGCTATAGCTCAGCTGGGAGAGCGCTTGCATGGCATGCAAGAGGTCGGCGGTTCGATCCCGCCTAGCTCCACCAAATTGCAGAGGTTGACGGTGTATGCATCGCGTGGGTGAACTGGCGGTGTACCTGGGTGTACTGCTGGTCGCGATCGGACTGGTGGCAGGGTTTCTCGCCCTGTTCCGTGATGCGGAAGGCTTGGCCGTCAACCTTTTGATATTGGTGCCGTTGGGTTTTGCGGCACTGCTTACCGGAGTGGTGATTACACAACTGCACCGGCCAAGTGACGAGAGTTAGATCCTCGTCCCCTTCGTCTAGAGGCCTAGGACACCGCCCTTTCACGGCGGCGACAGGGGTTCGACTCCCCTAGGGGACGCCATATGTATCAGCCCGGGATTAATCCCGGGCTTTTTTTTGCACGTTGAACCTGATCGCCACCCGGGTCGGTCCTTTCGCGGCTGCACCATTCGCATTTCGGAGCAGTTCCCTCGCTCAACCCTATTGGCTCCATGTGCCTTCCGGTACGCATGGATGTCCCGCCTTGTGCGAGCAACAGTGCGGGTTCCTTCGCAACCGATGTGCAACGGGCAAAGTCTGATTCGGTCGATAGCCGAACGTCGGCATTCACTAACGCCCCATGAGTTGATTTGTGTCAGTTGCGATCGGCGACGATAAGGCTATAACTAATTTTAGGGCGGATGTATTCGCCTGCTGCCGTAGAGGGTGTGAATATAAAAAATATTGTTCCTTACCCAAGGATTATTTTTGCGCGGTAGGATGGCGGTATCCCTGTTTCGCGCAACCGTTGCTCAGATGTCTCACGTTTCAATCGGAGGGCGGTCCATGACCATGCAGCACAGAGAAAGGCAGACAGGCGCGCCGGATTCGAGCGACTCGCGCGAAAAGCTGATTCAATTGCTCGAGTTCGCCCGTGAGCACACGCGCGGGCAGATGGAACTTGAAGAATGCCCCCATGGCGGGTGGTTCGCGACAGAGGATGTGAAGTGTTGGGCGTGTGACGCCTCATCTGAATGTGCTTGGCTGCTGCATAACGATGGCGTCAATCCCTGGCATGCCCGAAGTTCCACTGATCTCATGCTTGCCCTGAAGCATGCGGTTGGCTCGATCGATCTTCATATACGGAAATTGGAGCACAACGTGCAGAACTGCCGCTGTGAAGTATGCGATTGGATGCGGTCGGCACGGCAATTCGCCAAGCAGGGCAATTGAACCCTGTGTCCTGAGTTCTGATGTTTCAATTGGGTGGCGGACGCGATCGCAGATTGCGCCACGCTGCCTTTCAGCCCTACAAAGCATAGTGTTGACGCTTGCCCCGTTGGTTGTGTATCAGATACGGCACGTGCAGTGCGCGTGCTTTTGTTGTCTATGCAAAGCCCGTGTTGCTGCGCTTAGGTTCATACGAACAGGCCTCAGGGGAACTGAATGAATACAACGCGGAATGTCGCGCTCGAAGTGGCGTTGAACTGGCGGAGCGAACAGGGGACTCATTGCGATCGACGTCATTTCGAAAAGGTCAGTCTCTGGCGCGACTATTTCCCGGGCGATCTCGGTGAACGCCTGTATGCGGCCGAAGTCGGTGAAACGATCGCGATTGATGTCCCGGCCGGTGAATTGGTGCCCGCACACGACAAGACGCTGGTGCAGCGTCTTAAGCGCGCTCAGTTCCGGGAGTCGCCGCGACCGGGTCTCAAAGTCACGCCACGTGCTGGCCGGCTTTATCCGGGTACCTTTTTTGATACGAACGCGTTCTTCCGTGGCGACAACCGGCCCAGCCGGATTCTGGCTGTGGACGACGACGTTATGGAAGTCGATTTCAACCACCCCTTCGCCCGCTACGCGGCGCGCATCGAGGCGATGATCGTCGCCGATCTCGGGGCCGCCACCGAACGCGGCGGACGCTGCAACGATATCGCTCAGGAACTGACCGCGCGCGGACCCGGCATGCAGGTGCCGGCGCCCGGACAGACGGTTGATTTTCTCGCCGGTGATCCCTTTGCCCACATGGACCCGCGTGACGATATGCAGTTCTATGGCGAACCGCGTCTGGTGCATCACATCGACGCCGCCGCGCGTGCACGCATCAGCGAAATTTACGCGCGCTTTCTCAAGCCCGGCATGCAGGTGCTGGATCTGATGAGCAGCTGGGTGTCGCATCTGCCGGATGACATTCCCGATCTGACCGTCACCGGGCTGGGCCTGAACGAACGCGAGCTGGCGGAAAACCCGCGTCTCGCCGAACGCATTGTGCACGACCTCAATCGCGAACCCCGGCTGCCGTTCGCGGATGGGCGGTTCGATGCGGTGTTCTGCACCGTGTCGGTGGAATACCTCACTCATCCGGTCGAAGTGTTCCAGAACGTCGCGCGCGTGCTGAAGCCGGGTGCGCCCTTCGTGGTGACCTTTTCCGAGCGCTGGTTTCCGCCTAAGGCGATCGAGCTCTGGGGCGAGCTGCACCCGTTCGAGCGTATTGGCCTGGTGCTGGACTACTTTCGGCGCGCGGGCGGTTTCGATGAATTAGGCACAGAGTCACTGCGAGGCCTGCCACGACCGGAAGACGACAAATACGCCAGGCAGATGACGCAATCTGATCCCGTTTACGCGGTATGGGGGCGGCGGGCAGGTTAGGGTGTCTGGCTTGATAAATTGACAAAAACGTCAATATAGTCTATCAATATGACATTGATAGGTTATTAATTGATTAATTAGTCAATTTATGAGCGCACTAGAAGACAAACAGATTTTCCAGGATCTGCTCGATCAGATCCTCGCCGCGGCCAAGACCCAGGGCATTCCCGGCAAGGAACTGGCCGTGCGCGCCGGTATCACCCCCGAGACGCTGTCGCGCATGAAAGGGCGCGGGTCCGGCGATGCCCTTGTGCTGAGCGCCCTGGCCCGCGTGGTCGGTCTGCGGCTGACCCTGGTGCCCGATGATGCGCGGCTGGAGGCGATCCGCAGCGGATCGTTCTTCTGATGCCCGACCGTCACGCCGTCATCTGGACCCGCGGCCCGGCAGGCCCGCTCAAGATGGGCAGCCTGGTCGCGACCGACCTCGAATGCCGCTTCAGCTACGATGCCGCCTTCCTGGCCGGCAACCATTCCGACGGCCTGGCATTACTGGCCGGTCCGAAACTCTTCGGCGCCAATCCCGTGGTCTATCGCAGCAGCGCCCGCATGCCGCTGCACCCGCGTCTGATGGCGCTGACGCCGGGCGAGGCGCCAGGCAATATCCAACGTCGCATCTATACCGAAATCCTCGCCAAGCGCCGCCCACCACCCGCACCGGGGCCGGAAACCGAATGGGAACTGCTGTTGCTCGCCGGTCACGGCGGCATCGGCCACATCGACGTGTTTCAGGACGACCGCAATGCACTGGCCTGGTATGGCCGCGACGATCACCGCGAGTCACTGATCAGCCAGCGCTCGGCAGTCTGGCGCTTCATTCGCGAGGATATCGAAGACACCGTGCCCGAGACCGACGTCGCCAGCATCGCTCGACTCCTCGGCCCGACACCGTCGGTGGGCGGCATGATCCCCAAACTCCTGGTCGCAATCCCGGATCGGCCCGATTGGGCCGGTCGCTTCGCGCCGCCCGGCACGCGCGAGCACAAGGGTGAACGCTTTGTCGATGTGATCCTCAAGATCGAACCCGCCATCTACACCGGCGTGCTGGCGCTCGAGGCCCTGTGTTATGACATCCACCGCGAACTGGATTTTGACGTGCCGCGCACCTGGCGGGCCGAACTCGACGGCATGCAGCTGCTCGCCATCGAACGCTTCGATCGCACTGCCGATGGCCTGCCGCTGCCGATGGAGAGTTTTCTGTCCGTGATGGCCTCCGGTAGTCGCGACGTGCAGGGCAGTACCGATACCGACATGCGCAGCGTCGCGGCAATGCTCAGCAAACTCGCGACCGTGGTGAACCTCGATCCCAAACGCGCGCAGCTCGAAGTCTATCGCCGCTTCTGCGTCGCCTTCCTCACCGGCAACGGCGACATGCATCTCGAGAACCTCGCCTTCCTCGGCGGTCCCGACAATGTGGGGATCGCCCCGGTGTATGATCCCGCCCCGATGCGCGCCTGGCCGCGGCACAATCTGCGTTCCGCCATTCCGATTGTGTTCGATGACGCGATATCGGTGGGGGAGAACCTGCTCGAGCTGGGGACGGCGTTCGGCTTGCGGCGAAGTGAGGCGGTTGATCTGTTCGCCGAACTGCTGACCGCAACAGAAAGCTATGCCGAGCGCGTTATGGCATTGGACACAGTACCGCTGGCGCAGCGGCAACAGTTGTCGACCGTGGTTGAGAAGGAACGGGGCGTTGTCGGGTCGGCGTTGAGCGCGGAATAGCCCCATGGAGACGTAGGGCGCCATGAGTGTAACGAATCGCGCCGCATGTTGAAGGCGTCTGACCGGCCCGCGGTTGGTCGTTCTTGACACTCCATACGTGCTCGGCGTAATTTCGATGCCACATACAGCTACACCACCACACCAAGGAAGGCGTGGACATGAAGGTCAAGGACGCAATCGCGCAACTTCGGCGCGATGGCTGGCAGCTCGTGCGAACACGAGGCAGTCACAGGCAATTCAAACACGCGGTCAAACCAGGTCTTGTCACCGTACCGGGCAGGTTTAGCGACGACCTGGCGCCAGGCACGCGCAACAGCATTCTCAAACAAGCAGGACTCAAACCATGAAATACCTCATCGTCATCGAAGAAACCGCCACCGGCTTTTCCGCCTACTCACCGGACCTGCCCGGCTGTGTATCGACCGGATCTACCTTCGAAGAAACCGCCCAGAACATGCGCGAGGCGATCGAGTTCCACATTCAAGGGCTGCGTGACGAAGGCTACCCGATCCCGAAGCCGTCCACGAAGTCGACCTATATCGAAGTGGCCGCATGATGCATGCGTTGAAGAAAAGAAAATAGTGGTCAGAGAGCAATTACTACTAATTCCAAACAATCCCTCTCTGACCCCTATTTTTCGTTAGGAAAGGACTAAAAATTGCTGAAGCAGTGCAGTTGGCTGACTGCTTAGATAATGATTGTAAATCGAAATGTAAAGATTTAGATGATTTGTGTGAATAGGTGTTTCGATAATAATTGTTGCCGAGTTCGCAGTCGAGGTAAAACATTGCTTCCTATTCAGAAGATCATCGTTGGGTTGGTAATATTATTAGGCGTTGTCTGTTCAATTGCCATAATCGCTCTGAAGGAACAGAAAAATTCTGGCGTCAGTTTAATTTTGGTCGGTAGCGCGCTGGCATCTCTCGGCGTGATATTTGCCGTGTTCTCTGGAAAGAATTGGGCTGACGTCCTGCTTTTCATCAATGCAAGTGGGTTTGGTAGGCTATATATCATAGGTTGCGTATTAATGTTCTCAGGTACTATTGTTCTGTGCTGGGAATTAGTTGCTGGAAAAAAGGGGCCACAAAAATAGGGGTCAGAGAGCAATTCTTCCCAATATACTAACCTAACGCATCCAAGCATCCTCGCACTCTCGTTCACAAGGAGGTGAACCGTGCCACGCAAATACCGTTTCATACTGCCCGGCGTCCCCCAGCATGTCATTCAGCGCGGAAACAACCGCGAGCCCTGTTTCTTTGCCGAAGCTGATTATTCTTGTTATCTGAGCGATCTGAAGAGCGTGGCCGAGAAATACGCCTGCGCGATCCACGCGTATGTACTGATGACGAATCACGTCCATCTGTTGGCGACGAGCAGCATGCCCTTCGGCATCTCGCAGATGATGCAGGCGCTAGGGCGGCGTTATGTCTATTACATCAATCACCACTACCAGCGTACCGGCACCCTCTGGGAAGGTCGTTTCAAATCGGCATTGATCGATACCGAGGCCTATCTGCTGACCTGCATGCGCTATATCGAACTTAATCCAGTGCGGGCCAGGATGGTGGAGCATCCCGCGGACTATCGCTGGTCGAGCTATGCCGCAAATGCGCAGGGGAA
>JBFEJM010000041.1:0-10500 GCA_041553175.1 Gammaproteobacteria bacterium
CGCGGACGTGGATTTCGAGGCGGTGGTGCGGGGATGTGCCGAGCGGGAGGAGACATGGATCGACGAGATTTTCTTCGCCTCATGGCCAGCACCGGTGCGCTGGCCGGATTCGACATTCAGGCACTTAGCGCCCGGGGGTACGGAGTGTGAAACTGAATTATCGAGGACGGCGTATCTGCGTGCAGACGGGATTCCAGCCTGCGCCGGAATGGCGGGTCAGAGAGTTCTTCGCCGAGAAAATAGCTGTCGGGCTACGCATGGAACGCGTTGCTGGAGCGGGTTCTATACGTTCTGACTGGGGACCATACTTGCCGCCTCACTATATAAGGAGGCGTCTTGTCCTTCGGGCCGCCTGCGCTGCGCTTCGGCGTTCAAGCGCGCAATGCGCGCTTAGTCGAACCTGACTAGATTCTCACCCATCGACCTCAAGCCAATAAAAAACCCCGCCGTAAAGGCGGGGTTGTTTATTGGCTGGGGGACTAGGATTCGAACCTAGATTAGAGGAGTCAGAGTCCTCTGTCCTGCCGTTAGACGATCCCCCAGTAAAACGGCTGCGTAGTGCAATCGGACAGCGCAAGGGGAAGCGTAACGCGGGCGGCGCAACAGCCGCCCGCGATAGCACATTCGATTAGCGCTTGCTGAACTGGACGCCGCGACGGGCTTTGCGCAGACCGACTTTCTTACGTTCGACTTCGCGTGCATCGCGGGTGACGAAACCGGCACGACGCAGCTGCGGACGCAGACTTTCGTCCTGCACCATCAGCGCACGGGTGATGCCGTGACGGATAGCGCCGGCCTGGCCGCTGATACCGCCGCCACGCACGGTGGCATAGACATCGAACTGGTCACCCAGATTGGTCGACTCGAGCGGCTGACGCACGACCATGCGTGCGGTCTCGCGACCGAAGTAGACGTCGATCGGACGCTGATTGATGATGATCTTGCCGGTGCCCTTGCGCAGGAATACCCGCGCGGTGGATGTCTTGCGACGACCGGTGCTGTAGAACTGTTCCTGCGCCATGTACGCGTTCCCGTAACTATATATGTTAGATGTCGAGCGGCTTGGGCTGCTGGGCGGCGTGCTGATGCTCCGCTCCGGCATAGACCTTCAGCTTGCGGTACATGGCCCGACCCAGGGGGTTCTTCGGCAACATGCCCTTGACTGCGGTTTCGATAATGCGCTCTGGCGCCTTCGCCCGCAGCTTGCTCAGATTGATGGTCTTCAAGCTGCCAATATAACCGGTGTGGTGGTGGTAGAGCTTGTTCTGCTCTTTCCGCCCCGTCACAGCCACTTTGTCGGCGTTGATGACAACGAGGTAATCGCCGGTATCCACATGCGGGGTGTATTCCGGCTTATGTTTGCCGCGCAGACGGCGCGCCAGTTCGGTCGCCAAGCGGCCCAGGGTTTTGCCCGTTGCATCAACAACGTACCAGTCACGTTTGACGGTTTCCGGCTTGGCACTGTAGGTCTTCATGAGAGACTCACTCCACACACCAACAACTAAGAAGACGCGGAATGGTATAGAAGTCAGGACTAAGATTCAAGGCACAGCTGCATTAAGTCGCCCCGCCTGCATGTTCCATGGCTGGGATGGTCAGGCGAAACTTTCAGCGACAGCGGACACCACCGCCGCCGCCCGCTGCCACGGCGCAGCAGCACCCCAACCCATTTTCCGCTATTTCCTGTAAATAGAGCTCGTTACGCTCAACATAAGGCCGTCAACACAAATCGCAGGCAAAAAAAAGCGCGGCAGAGGTTGCCGCGCTAATAACCACCAAAGGAGGATGGAGGAGTACTGAACCGCTGGATATTGAGGGGGGCCAGCGATTCAGTATGTAAGCATCTTCTAATATTCTTTCCGCTCTGTCAACACCCGATTTGAAGTTTTTTGATAAACGTAATCCGGGAGAAAATCCGGCCACGCCGCCAGGCCGGCACGGGCCGAAATGACCGCATACAGGCCACTCGACGCCTTCGCACTAAATAACTATAATTCAATAGGTTATGGACTTTAAATTTTCAGGCGTTCGACCGGGCGGCCATTGATCAGGTGCTCCTGCAGGATCTCGTCGATATCGTCACGGTCGACGTAGGTATACCAGATGCCTTCCGGGTAGACGGCGACGACCGGGCCCTCACTGCACCGGTCCATGCATCCCGCGGTATTGATGCGCACCCCGCCCTGCCCGGCCAGCCCCAGTTCCTTGGAGCGCTGTTTGGCATAGTCGCGCATGCCCTTGGCATCGAAGCGCTGGCAACAGGCGCGGCCGTTCTCGCGCAGATTGGTGCAGAAAAAGACGTGGTATTTGTAATAAGACATACTGGCCCGGGATTAACGTAGTTGGGACTGCTAGTATAGAGTCTCAACAGCCCCCACACCTAGTTAACACCCTGACAACGGCAGCCGATCCATGTCCCGCGATTACTCGAACCTCGACCATCTGATAAGCAATTTCGATCAGGCACTGCGGACCGTGTTCGGTCGCCCCCTGGTCACCGGCCGCGCGAACCCCGGTGATATCGGGCCGGAGGCGGAGCTGAGTGATGCCGAAGCGCAGCAATCGGCGCGACTGATGCGCATCAACCACACCGGCGAGGTCTGCGCGCAGGCGTTGTACCAGGGCCAGGCACTGACCGCCCGACTGGCCGATGTGCGCGACAGCATGGAACGGGCCGCACGCGAGGAAAACGATCACCTGGCCTGGTGCGAACAGCGTGTGCGCGAACTCGGCAGCCACACGAGCTATCTCAATCCGGTCTTCTATGCGGGGTCGTTCGCCCTGGGCGCCCTGGCCGGCGCGTTGGGTGACAAGTGGAGCCTGGGTTTCGTGGCCGAGACCGAAAAGCAGGTGATCGATCACCTGGATGGGCATTTATCCGAAATCGCGCCGCAGGATGAGAAAAGCCGCGCCATCATCGAGCAGATGAAAATTGATGAGGCGCATCATGGAACGACGGCGCTGGAAGCCGGCGGCGCAAACCTGCCGGGCCCGGTCAAACAGCTGATGGGTGCCATGTCCAAGGTGATGACGGGGACGACGTACTGGATTTGAGTGCGACGCTTTCCCGCAGGGTGTATCGAGTCGAAGCCTGACGCACCACAACTCAGCTGACCCGGTGCGTCGCTGCGCCGACACACCCTACGGGTTAGTCCCGAATCCCGCCATGGATTCCGTAGGGCGCAATAGCGCAGCGTATTGCGCCGAATGTTTTGGATCTGGCTAGCCGAGCCAAAAACATGCGGCGCATTACGGCCTGCGGCCTAATGCGCCCTACCTATCTGCGCCCTGCTCGATCAGCGGAGTCCGCGCTTAAGATTGCGTCCGTAGAAGATCTCCGCCATTTCGCGCTGAAGACGATCGCGGATCTGCTTCTCTTCCTTGACGGTCAGTTCGTCCACCCCGGTGCCGAACAGGTAGTTGTCGAGATCGAACTCCTTCAACAGCATCTTGGTGTGGAAGCTGTTCTCCTGATACACGTTGACGTCGATCATCTGGTAATTCTCGCGCGTGTCCTTGGACAGGAAGTTCTGGATGGAGCTGATTTTGTGATCGATGAAGTGCTTCTTGCCGCGCACGTCACGGGTGAAACCGCGCACGCGGTAATCCATGATGACGATATCGGACTCAAAGGTATGAATCAGGTAGTTCAAGGCCCGCAGTGGTGAAATACGGCCGCAGGTCGAGACATCGATATCCGCTCGAAAGGTGCTGATGCCGTTGTCCGGATGACTTTCCGGATAGGTGTGCACGGTGATGTGACTCTTGTCCAGGTGAGCGACGACCGATTCCGGCAACGGCCCCGGCGCCTCCGAGTTGGACAGTTCCTCCGAAATCACCGGCTCCTCGGAAATCAGCATGGTGACGCTCGCGCCCTGGGGATCGTAGTCCTGATGCGCGATGTTGAGGATGTTGGCGCCGATGATCTGGGAGACCTCGGACAGGATCTGGGTCAGACGCTCGGCGTTGTAGGCCTCATCGATGTACTCGATGTATTCCTTGCGCTGGCGCCGGGTCTTGGCATAACAGATGTCGTAGATATTGAAGCTCAACGACTTGGTCAGATTGTTGAATCCGTGCAGCTTGAGCTTTTTCATTGACCTGTGGACCATTGCTGAATGCCGTTCCTGACCGGGCGCGACACCGGGTCAGCGCTCAACCACCTAATAATTCGACCAAATATCACTCGCATTAATGGCGCGCGATTATCCCACATTTCCGGCGATAGGGGGATGATAAATCATCTGCACCACCGTTCCGGCGGGATCGGCGCAGTAGAAGCTGCGCGCGCCGTCGCGGTGGGTACGCGGCGCCGCCTTGATGCTGACCCCGGCCGCGGCCAGAAAATCATGCCAGGCATCCACCTGTTCCGGGTTCGGCAGAATAAACCCGATATGGTCCAGTGACTGTGCCCCGCTTGGCGTGGCGCTGTCGCTGCGACGGTGCAGCGCCAGATTGTCCTGCCCGGCGCTGGTCAGATAGATATTGTCGGCGTCGGGATGCCACTCGACCTGCATGCCCAGCAGATCGACATAGAAATGCAGACAGGCGTCGAGATCGTTCACGTACAGAGCGACGTGGCGCAGGCCGAGGGTGGCAGCGGGGCGTTTCATGAGTCTCACCTACTTTATTTCGTGTTGAGAAAGATAGCGGATTCCAGCTCAGCATAGAGATCCGCACCGAACACCCGCCGCATCACCCAGGGCAGACCCGCCGAGCCGACCGCGAGGATCCGGTCATGGAAGGCCTTCAGCGGCATGTCCCGCGGAACCAAGCGCGCGCGGGCGGCATTCAACAAGGCCCAACCGGTGGCGTAACCCATGGGTACGGCCGGCGAGCGCGTGTACCAGGCCAAGTCTGCCAGCGCCTGGGCACGCGGGAAACCCAACTCATTCTGCATGCGCTCGGCGGCATGCTCAATGCCGAGCCCGCGGGTCTGCAGTTCGACATCGAGCTGCACCCGCAGCGCCCGCCACAAGCGATCGCGGAGCAGAATAAAACGCTGTTCGGGCCGCCCCAGAAAACCCTGCTCCTGCATCAACTGCTCACAGTACAGGGCCCAGCCTTCATAGAGCGTCGCCGAGCTGTTCACCAGGCGCGGCCAGGTGCGGGCCTGAGGATTCAGATTGGCGGTCACGAATTGCAGGTGATGACCGGGCCAGGCCTCGTGCACACAGGTGTGCATCAGGCCCGGTCGATTATGCTCGCCCAAGGACTCGGCATCGGTCGGCGGCGTGACATAGTAATAGCCGCGCTGATCAGGGTCGTCCACGGTCGGTGCCATGTAGGCGGCGAAGGGAATCTGGTGCCGCAGGAAGACCGGCGTTTCCACCACCTCAAGGGTTTCCCGTGCCGGCAGGCTGACCAGATCCCGTTCCGCCACGAAGCGGCGGGCGGCCTGCATCTGCTCGCGATACTCTGCCAGCAGGTCCGCCGGCTCGGCATGCTCGGCCCGAATCTGGTCCCACAGCGCATGCATGTCGCCGTCGGCGCGCAATTCGCGGGTAACGGCGTGCAGTTCCTGCAGCGTGGTTTCGTACAGGCGCACACCGAAGGCATGCAGCTGATCCGCATCGATCGTCAGACCGTGGCGTTCACGCAGAATCCGGTCGAAATGTTCCCGACCGCAGGCGAAATCACCCCGAGCATGCGGCGCGATTTCGGCTTCCAAAAAATGACCGAATTCACGCACCGCAAGGGCGGCGCGCTCGAGCGGATCGTGGATCGAGGCCGATTTGGCATACGCTTTCAGCACGCGCGGATGCTGCTTCAGACCGCGCAGGTACTCCACTCCGGCGCCAATCTCAGCCAGCGCCGACGCCAGCCATCCGGCCGGGACCAGCTCAGGAACCTCGGCCAAATGAGCGCGCGCGCCGCGCAGATACGCCGGCACCTGCTCCACCCGCTGACGAAAGGCGGTCTCGAAGTCGGCAACGGGCAACACGGTGAGCTGGTAGATGGCATGAATGGGCAGAAATGAGACCGGATCGCGCCGACGCCAGTCACGTTCCAGAAGTGTGTGGTGCTCCAGCTGAGCCTGGCCCGCAAGCAGCCGTGCGTCGAGCTGGCGGTCAGGATCGAGCTGATCCGACTCGATTTCGCCCAGGCTCGCCAGGAGCTTCTCCTGCAAGGCGACCAGCGCGCCGAATTCGTCGTCATCGTAGGGTCGCAGCAACCCCGCGTAGCCGGGCACGCCCAGATCGACGGCGGTTTCCGGGTGAAACCGGAACCAGGCCCGAAAATATGTCTGAACGAGCTCGTCGAATCCGGCTTCGGGCGGCATGGGTGTGGAACGGCTCACCGCGGTCAGGGCGCTTCGAGCACTTCGTAATCGTGGCTGATCTCGGCCGCTTTACCGAGCATCAGGGAGGCCGAGCAATACTTTTCGGCCGACAGCTTGACCGCCCGCTCGACTTGCTTATCGCTCAGCCCGCGCCCGCTCACGATAAAGTGGACATGAATATGGGTGAACACCTTGGGCGCCTCTTCGGCCCGTTTCGCCTCCAATTCGACGACACAATCAAGCACCGGCTGCCGGGCCCGCTGCAGGATATAGACAACGTCGAAAGCGGTGCAACCGCCCATACCCAGCAGCAGCATCTCCATCGGACGCACACCCAGATTGCGCCCGCCGCTTTCCGGCGGACCGTCCATGACCACGGCGTGACCACTTCCGGACTCACCGATAAAAGTGGCGTCTTGTACCCATTTTACCCGTGCTTTCATTGCGCCTCCGCACCGTCAAATTTCTGCGAAGCCTATCACAGAACCCTACCCCCTGGACCCGGCCAAAGTGTTATAGTATTCATAGAGTACGGGCCCAGACGAGGGTTCCGGCATAGGATTGCCATGACGACTAACACATTAAAAAACACCGGCAACCCGTCGATCGATCGGTTCCTCGAACACTGCCATCGGCGGCGTTATCCCACAAAAAGCGTCATTATCTACGCTGGCGATTCGCCCGATGTCCTCTATTACATCGTCGAAGGCTCCGTCTCGGTACTGATCGAGGATGAGGACGGCCACGAAATCGTACTCGCCTACCTGAACCGTGGCGACTTCTTCGGTGAAATGGGATTGTTCGGTGAAGCCAGCAAGCGCAGCGCCTGGGTCCGCACCCGCACCGAATGCGAACTGGCGGAAATCAGTTACAGCCGTTTTCGGCAACTGGCGGAAGAAGACGCCGGCATTCTGTTCGCACTCTCGTCGCAGATGGCGGCGCGTCTGCGCACCACCAGCCGCAAGGTGTCTGATCTGGCCTTTCTGGATGTCACCGGCCGGGTCGCGCGCACGCTGCTCGATTTATGCAAACAGCCCGACGCGATGACTCACCCGGACGGCATGCAGATCCGCGTCACCCGGCAGGAGATCGGGCGCATCGTCGGTTGCTCGCGTGAAATGGTGGGCCGGGTATTGAAGAGCCTGGAAGAACAGGAGCTGATTCACGCCAAAGGCAAGACCATCGTGGTGTACGGCACGCGCTAGCCTGAGCCAAACGCAAAACAATTTTCACACCAGAGAACACAGAGGGCACAGAGAAACCCCTGTTAATCTATTGTCGACGTCCTCTGTGTTCTCGGGTGTTATATAGCCCTCTCGCAACTGCCCATCAGCACCAGACAATGACCACTTCATAGGGCGCAATAGCGCAGCGTATTGCGCCGAATGTTTTTAGTTCCGCTCCGGCAACCGATCTCCCGGAAAGCTTCGCAGTCTGAAACATTCGGCGTATTACGACCTGCGGTCTAATACGCCCTACATGCCAAGCGCTACTGCCCAAACAGCTCCGCCAGCTTTCGTCCCGGATCATCCGCCCGCATAAAGGCCTCGCCGACCAGAAAGGCATTGACGTTGTGCTCACGCATCCGCGCCACGTCCTGCGGAGTATGGATAGCGCTTTCGGTCACGACCAGACGATCCTCCGGAATCCCGCTCAACAGTTCCAGCGTCGTCTCCAGCCGGGTTTCGAAGGTGCGCAGATTACGGTTGTTGATGCCCACCAACCGGCAGGGCAATTTCAGCGCGCGCTCCAGTTCTCGCTGGTCATGCACTTCGACCAACACATCCAGCTGCAGATGCTCGGCGAGCTGTGACAGCTCCATCAGCATGGCATCACTCAGGACCGCCACAATCAGCAAAATGCAGTCCGCACCAAGCATGCGCGCTTCGTAGACCTGATAGGGGTCTATCGTGAAATCCTTACGCAACACCGGCAGGCTGCAGGCACCGCGCGCCTGCCGCAGGTAGTCGTCCGCACCCTGAAAGAAATCCACATCGGTAAGTACCGACAGACAGGCCGCACCACCCGCCTCATAACTGCGGGCGATCGCTGCAGGATCGAAATCGACACGCAACACACCCCTGCTTGGTGACGCCTTTTTTATCTCCGCAATCACACCGGACTGACCGTTGGCGATGCGCCGCTCCAACGCGGCGATGAATCCACGCGGCATATCGGCCGCATCAATGCACTGCCTCAGCTCATCCAGTGGTCGGCGCGCAAGGCGCTCGCTGATCTCCTCGACCTTGCGTTTGATGATTTTCTGCAGAATATCCGGAACGTCTGCCATAGCAGAACCTCTATCGCTCAAGCCGCGTTAACTGTTGCTGACCCGCACCAGGGCGTCCAACTTCTCGCGCGCGGCACCACTGTCGATGACCTCGGCCGCCTTGGCGATACCTGCATCGAGCGAATCGACCAGATCGGCCGCATAGATGGCTGCACCCGCGTTCAACAGCACGATGTCACGCGCCGGACCGGGCGTACCCGCCAGCACATCCTTGATAACAGCGAGGCTCTGTGCGGCATCGGCGACCGTCAGTGCGGTGGCATCGCCACGCTTCAGACCGAACTGCTCGGGCGTGATCTCATAACAACGGATCTGTCCATTCTTCAGTTCCGCAACATCCGTGGCGCTGGCGATACTGATCTCGTCCATGCCGTCATGCGCATGCACGACCAGCGCATGCTGACTGCCCAGTTTCTGCAACACCTCGGCCAGGGGTTTGACCCAGTCGCGATTGAATACGCCGAGCACCTGATTGGGTGCGGCGGCGGGATTGGTCAAGGGCCCGAGCAAATTGAACAGCGTGCGCACACCCATTTCCTTGCGCGGGCCGATGGCGTGCTTCATGGCGCTGTGATGCATGGGCGCGAACATGAAACCCACACCCACTTCGTCTATACACTTGCGCACCTGGTCGGGCTTGATATCGAGCTTTACGCCCGCCGCCTCCAGCAGATCGGCGCTGCCTGATTTACTGGAAACCGCTCGATTGCCATGCTTGGCCACGCGCCCGCCCGCCGCGGCCACGACAAAGGTGCTCGCGGTGGAGATATTGAACGTACTGCTGCCGTCGCCGCCGGTACCGACGATATCGACCAGATGCGGCCCCTGTACATCCACATGCGCCGCCAACTCACGCATCACCTCGGCGGCGGCCGTCAACTCATCGACCGTCTCGCCCTTCATGCGCATACCGATCAGGAACCCACCGATCTGCGCCGGCGTCGCCTGCCCGGTCATGATGATACGCATGACTTCGGTCATCTCATCACGGCTCAGATCGCGGCGCTCGGTCACCGCACGAATGGCTGTCTGCATGTCCATACTGTGGTCCTTGTTCGATCTCGCGCAAAAGAGTTTGCGCTTGACTCAGGAATGCCTGGTCGGGCGATTTTCTGTCATTACGGCCTGCGCCGGAATGACGTGATAACCAAATAGAGGCCTTTAACTCGACGCTCCTGTCACCCTGCCGGTCAATGCTGCTCCAGAAAATTCCGCAGCATGTCGTGACCATGCTGGGTCAGAATCGACTCGGGGTGAAACTGAACGCCTTCAATGGGCAGGGTCTTGTGCCGCACGCCCATGATCTCGTCGAGTTTGCCATCAGCGTCCTGTGTCCAGGCCGTGATCTCCAGACACTCGGGAATACTGTCCTTTTCGATAACCAGTGAATGGTAGCGTGTCGCCTCGAACGGATTCTCCAGCCCATGGAACACGCCGACGTCCTTGTGATGAATCATCGAGGTCTTGCCGTGCATGAGCTGCCGGGCATGCACGATGTTGCCGCCGTAGGCCTGGCCGATGCTCTGGTGGCCCAGACACACGCCCAGAATGGGTATGATTCCGCCGAACTCCATGATCGCGTCAACGGAGATACCGGCCTCGTTGGGAGTACACGGCCCCGGGGAGACGACGATGTACGCAGGCTCGAGGTCTTCGATGCCCTGCAGGGTGATCTGGTCATTGCGAAAGACCCTCACCTCCTGGTCGAGCTCGCCCAGATACTGCACCAGGTTGTAGGTGAAGGAGTCGTAATTGTCGATCATCAACAACATGGCACACACCCGGGCCCGCGCCCCGCGTCCCCGCCGCGCGCGGCCGGCTGACCGCGGTCTGCGTCTCCCGCGGCCCGGACGACGAACGCATGCGCGCCGTGCCGATGCCCGAAGCCGTGGCGCGCCTCGTGGAGGTCGCGCCCGACGGGCTCCTC
>JBFEJM010000042.1:0-10388 GCA_041553175.1 Gammaproteobacteria bacterium
CAACCGGCTGAATATGCTCACGGGGGTCGAGTACCCCGAGGACCAAGAATTGGTAGCTCGTATTCGATCCTATGAGCTCGCCTTCCGGATGCAGTCTTCCGTTCCCGAGGCGATCGACTTCCAGAACGAATCGCCCGAGGTGCGCGAACGCATCCTCACGCCGGAGAAGAAACCGCGCAAACGGCGCCGGCGGCGGCGCGGCGGTGCGCGTGGCGCGAAACCGACTTCCGATGGCGACAGCGGCTGAGATGACGGCGGTGACTGTCTTTGTCGGGCTGGGCAGTAACCTCGACAATCCCCGGAACCAGGTGATGACGGCGTTGACGGAGCTGGCGGCACTTGAGCGGACGCGCATGATTGCGGCCTCGAGTCAGTATCGCAGTGTACCCATGGGGCCGGCCGATCAACCCGACTATATCAACGCCGTGGCGATGTTGGAGACCCGACTTGAAGCGGAAGCGCTGCTGGACGGGTTGCAGGCCATCGAGACAGGCCACCGGCGTGTGCGTGGCAGCGAACGCTGGGGGCCGCGCACATTGGATCTTGATCTGTTGCTGTATGGCGACGAACGGATCGACACGCCGCGCCTGCGGGTGCCGCACGCGGGCCTGGCCGAGCGCAATTTCGTACTGTATCCGTTGGCCGATATCGCGCCTGACCTGGATATTCCGGGTCTGGGCCCGTTGCGTGAATTGATCGCGCGCTGCCCGCAGTCGGGGCTTGAACGGTTGCCGGAGTAATGATCGACTTTTACCGCACAGGACGCGAAGGAGCTTCAGAAAACATTGGCCACGGAAAACACGGATATTGCCAACGAGTGTAGGGCGTATTAGGCCGAAGGCCGTAATGCGCCGAATGTGTTACGTATTAAAGACATCCGGCTCAATACGCTTCGCTATTGCGCCCTACACCGAGTTGCGGCTATTGATCCTGTCCGTGGCTTCCGTGGCAAAATGATTTCTAACACGCCTTCGCGGCATTTGCGGTAAAAATAGAATGAATAGCAAAAGCGAAACCTGCACGCATGACTGAAACAAATCCCGGTTATATCGTCGTCGAAGGCCCCATCGGTGTCGGCAAGACCAGTCTTGCCCATCGCCTGGCCGACAGTTTCGGCAGCGAACTGCTGTTGGAGGGGGCGGCCGAGAATCCGTTTCTGGAACGTTTCTATCGCAATCCGCGCCAGGGCGCGCTGTCGACGCAGTTGTTCTTTCTGCTGCAGCGCGCACGACAGATGGAGGAGCTGCGGCAGGGCGACATGTTCCGGCCGGTGCGGGTGTCCGACTTTCTGATGGAAAAGGATCAGCTGTTTGCCCGGCTCACTCTGGATGATCAGGAGTTCGGGCTCTATCAGCAGGTCTATGAACATCTGACCGTGGACGCGCCGGTGCCCGATCTGGTGATCTACCTGCAGGCACCGGTGGACGTGCTGCTAAGTCGCATCGCCAAGCGCGGCATCAATTACGAACAGCACATCGATATCGGTTATCTGCAGCGCCTGTCCGAGGGTTACGCCCGGTTTTTCCACGATTACGAGGCGGCGCCGCTGCTGATCGTGAATGCCGCTCACGTCGACCTGATCAACAATGAAGAAACCTACCAGGAGCTGCTGGAACTGATCCGCCGGGTCAGGACCGGCCGGCACTATTTCAATCCGATGCCGGTTTCCCTGTAAACTGGCGTTCCCGGAGTCGCCCGGTATTCACCAGGATGCGCGCCCATGAGCAGTCACACCGATACCAAGCCGATAACCCGCGCCACCCTCGAAGCCATGAAACGGGACGGCGAGAAGATCGCCTGCCTGACCGCCTATGACGCCAGTTTCGCCAGCCTGATCGACGCGGCCGGCGTCGAGGTCATTATCGTCGGCGACTCGCTCGGCATGGTCATTCAAGGCAAGGAGTCGACTCTGCCGGTGTCGCTCGATGACATGATCTATCACGCCGCCTGCGTGGCCCGCGGCGCGCAGCGCGCACTGCGGGTCGTCGATATGCCGTTCCTGACCTATGTAAATGCGCGCGAGGCGATTGCCAATGCCGCGCGGCTGATGCAGGAAGGCGGCGCGCAAATGGTCAAACTGGAGGGCGGTGCGCGCGTGATCGAAGCCGTCCACGATATGGTGCTGCAGGGCATACCGGTGTGCGGGCATCTCGGTCTGTTGCCGCAATCGGTGCATCAGTTGGGCGGTTACCGCGTGCAGGGACGCGAGCAGGAAGCCGCGCACGCGATGCTGGAAGATGCGCGCGGACTGGAGGCGGCAGGCGCATCGCTGCTGGTGCTGGAATGTGTGCCGGCCGAACTGGCGCGCGAAATCACCCGCGCCGTGAGTATGCCCGTCATCGGTATCGGCGCCGGGCCCGACTGCGATGGTCAGGTGCTGGTCATGCAGGACATGCTCGGCATCACTCCCGGCAAACGGCCCAAATTCTCCAAGGACTTCATGGCCGGGCAGAGCAGCATTCAGGATGCGGTGCGAGCCTATGTCGGCGCGGTGAAGGCCAAGAGTTTCCCGGCGTCCGAGCACAGTTTTTAACAGATTGCTTAAATCTAGAGAACACAGAGGGCACAGAGTTGGTTCTAAATTAAATTATTGTTCTGTGATCTCGGGTGTGAAATTTATTGCAGCGCGTAGGGCGTAATAGCGCAGCGTATTACGCCGGATGTTTTTCCGTCGAGGGATTTCAGCTGAAATCCGACCCATCCGGCGCATTACGACCTGCGGTCTAATGCGCCCTGCATAAAGGTTCTCAGGCAGTCATTCATGATCCTGACCGACAACATCGATGAGTTGCGCGCGACCGTGCGCGCATGGCGTGCCGAAGGCGCCCGTATCGGTTTCGTGCCGACCATGGGCAATCTGCATGCCGGTCATCTGCGTTTGATCGAAGTCGCGCGTGAACACTGCGACCGTGTGGTTGCCAGCATTTTCGTCAATCCCATGCAGTTCGGGCCGAATGAAGACTTCGATGCCTATCCACGTACACCCGAGGCCGACCAGGCCGCACTCAAACGTGTCGCCACCGATCTGTTGTTCATGCCTTCTGTCGACGCCATGTATCCGCGACCGCTTGAGCAGATGACGCGGGTGGCGGTACCGGAATTGGGCGATATTCTGGAAGGCGCGCATCGCCCCGGCCACTTCGATGGCGTCACCACTGTGGTGGCGAGACTGTTCAATCTGGTGCAGCCCGATCTGGCCGTATTCGGCGAAAAGGACTACCAGCAATTGACCGTCATCCGTCGTATGGTCGACGACCTGGGCTGGCCGATCGGGATTACCGGCGTACCGACCGTGCGCGAGGCTGACGGCTTGGCCATGAGCTCCCGTAACGGTTATTTGACGGATGCTGAACGGCGGCGGGCGCCGCTGCTGGCGCAGACGTTGAACAAGGTCGGGGCCGGGTTGCGGACCGGGCGGCGTGACTTCGCGGCGTTGGAAACGGAGGCCGCACAGGCGCTGACCGATGCGGGATTCCGCGTGGACTACCTGAGTATTCGCCGGCCGGATCTGCAGCCGGCGCAGGCCGCCGACAACGGCTTTATCGTACTGGCCGCCGCCTGGTTGGGTGGAAAGGCGCGCCTAATCGATAACTTGCCGGTTTCCCAGACATAAACCCGGGTTTGACCGGATTGCACCCCCCGTTCCAATCGGGGATAATGTGCTTCCTACAATTGCTTTCTCCCCCGATGCCATGCAACTGACTTTACTCAAAGCCAAGCTGCACCACGCCTGCGTGACTCACTCCGAGCTGGAGTATGAAGGGTCCTGCGCAATCGACGGTGTGTTGCTGGATAGCGCCGGCATTCGGGAGTACGAGCAGATCCATATCTACAACAAGACCAATGGTGAGCGCTTCACCACCTATGCCATTCGTGCCCAGGATGGGTCGGGCATCATCTCCGTCAATGGTGCCGCCGCCCACAAGGCGAATCCCGGTGACCGGGTCATCATCTGCTCCTACGCGATTCTGACCCAGCAGGAGGCGATGAACTTCAAGCCGACGCTGGTGTATTTGAATGAGCACAATCAGATCGTCCGTACCGGTCACGAGGTTCCGGTGCAGGTAGCCTGAAGCAGACAGCGCAATATCTCCGCAACGCCGTAAAATTCCCGTTATTTCCCCGCATCGATTCGAATAAACGCCGGCCGCACGGGCGGAATCAGAAGTATTGCCCGCGCCGAAGGCGCTGCGCTATCGGGCGGCGATACGGCCGTCGCGCAGCCGCGCGATGAGATCATCGAGGCCGGTACGGCTGATCTGTTCGCTGAAGCTGGAGCGGTAGGTGATGATCAGACTCACACCCTCGATCACCACATCGTAGACCTTCCACTCGCCGTTGCGCAGCCGCAGCCGGTAATCCGCCCGCACCGGCGGTCCCTGGGTGCGCGTGATTTCCGTCTGCACGAGTACCCGGTCATCACCCTCGTCGTGCTGATCCAGATAGACAATGCGTTCGCCGGCATAGGCATTGAGCGAAGTGGCGTAGGTGCGCATGAGGAGTTCGCGAAAGCCGTCGGTGAAGGCCTGCTGTTGCGCCGTGCTCGCCTGGCGCCAGTGTTTGCCGAGCGTCAGCCGGGCGAAGGTCTCGAAATCGAGGTGCGGCAGGATCAGGTTTTCGACCAGCGTGTAGGCCTGCTCGTCACTCAGCGTGACGCCGGTACTCAAACGCTCTATGACGCGATCAGCGGCTTCACGCACAACCGCGACGGGCGGCACCTCGGCCCGCATGGCGACGGCAGCGCTGAGTGCAACGATAAAGAGGACAATACGCGATAGGGCCATGGCGCAAATCTCTCAGAAATTATTCAGCGTCCGGGTTCGTAACCATCATACTGTGGCAAGTCGTCGCAGATGTCTTCCCAATTCGCTTTTGAGCTGACGAATATGTGCGCCTCGGGGCGTTCGGCGATATCGCCATCGATCGTCCCGAGACGAATGCGGATCTGGTCCGGCTGGGCCACGCTGCGGCTGAGTATGGGTGATCCGCACTTTTTGCAGAAGTACTTGGTCTGGTCGGGGGACGACTTATAACCGGTCAATTGCGCCTCGCCGGACAGGAAACGGAAGTCATCACGCGCGACATTGCCGTTGGTGGCAAAGGCGCTGCCCTGTACCTTGCGGCAGCGCGAGCAGTGGCAACAGACGATATCGCGAATGGGTCCGGAGATCTCGAACCGCACATCACCGCAGAGACAGCCACCCGTGTACATTCGTGATTCTCCCTTGGCCTGCATTCAGGCCGGTTCCGCCTGGCATGACAACCGCCGCGTTGTCCTTTATCAATCTCGCTCGATCATCCCGCCTGCCCGGCAGTCTCGGCATTGGCTGCGGCGTTGTCGCGTGTCTGCTGTGACCAGCTGCTGTTCTCCCGTGAGATCAGACTCTCGATGCGCTGGACCAGCAGCGTGAACGGGTCTTTGCCATGATAGGGCTCGACCTGCGTAAGGTAGAGAAACTTTTCATGCTTGAGGGATTCGCAGGTGGTGCGGTAGGCGATCCAGTTCTCCTGAAACTGATTCAGGCTCAGGAACGCGGCCAATACCGCGACCAGCGCGCCGAGTATGCCGGCCACCATGACGCTCCAGCCCGCACCGCCCCCGTAACCCGCGAACAGAGGAATCGCGCCGGCGGCGGTGATCTCGACCGCGCGCAGCCATTTGAACCAGCGCTGCGCGCGTATGCTTTTGCGGTCATACCAGTCGATCTGATCGTCGACACGGTCCTGCAGGTATTCTTCGGGGGTCATGATCCGGTCCTTTGCGGCGTGCCTGGCATCCCTTGATCCATCGCGCGCGCCTTCCGCGCTTGCAATAGATTCAACGCCATTGCCGCAGCGCCGTCAAATCCCGGCGCAGAACGGCAACGCACGGCTCAACCGGTATTGCGCATGCCGCCCGCGATCGCATTGATCGAACGCAGCAGGGGATCCAGCCAGCGGTCGCGCTCCGCCTCGGCCAGCGTGTTGTCACGGTAGCGCTTCAACAGCGTGAGCTGAATATGGTTGAGCGGATCGAGATAGGGGTCGCGGCGCGTGAGTGACAGATGCAGCGGAAGGTTCTCTTCGATCAGGACCTTCTGATTGGCGACGTTCAGGACATTGGTGAGGGTACGATGAAATTCACCATGGATGACTTCATAAATGGATGCGGCGCGATCCTGATCCACGGCGAGTTCGGTGTATTCCCGTGCGATATCCATGCGTGCCTTGAACAGGGCCATCTGGGTGTTCGACAGCAGTGCGCGGAAGAACGGCCAGTCCTGATACATCGCCTGCAGTTTCGCCAGTCGCATGGGATCGTGCTGGCGCCAGGTATCCAGCGCCTGACCGATGCCGTACCAGGCCGGCAGGGTATGCCGCGACTGTGCCCAGCCGAATACCCAGGGGATGGCGCGAATGGAGGTCTTGGCGCGGCTGCCCTGTTTGCGGTGACTCGGGCGTGAGCCGATGTTGAGCAGGCCGATCTCGCTGACCGGACAGGCCTCGTAGAAGTAATCCAGAAAGCCGTCGGTGCGGTCGGTCAGGTCGCGATAGGTCTTTTCGCCGATCTGTGTCAGCTCGTCCATGATGCCCAGGTAGTCGTTGCGATCCTCTTCCACCGGTTGCACCAGCGAGCGGCTGGCCTTGAGCAGGCCGGTCACACCCATGGTCAATTCGTAGATGGCGGTTTCCAGATTGCCGTATTTGTACGACAGCACTTCGCCCTGCTCGGTGAACTTGATCTCGCCGTGCACGGTGCCGGGCGGCTGCGCCAGAATCGCCTCATGGGTGGGGCCGCCGCCGCGACCGACGGTGCCGCCACGGCCATGGAACAGGCGGCAGCGCACGCCGCGCTCGCTGGTGATGCGCAGGATCTTCTTCTGCGCCTCGTACAGATTCCAGGCCGAGGCGAGAATGCCGCCGTCCTTGCACGAATCGGAATAGCCCAGCATGACCTCCTGCTGATTGCCGGAGGCGGTCAGCAGGGTGCGATAGGTGTCGTTGCCGAGCAGGTCGGTGAGCACTTCCTCGACGTGGGCCAGATCCTCGATGGTCTCGAACAGCGGGCTGATGCGCACCTGGCAGAACCAGTTGCTGCCGTCGCGGCCGGCCAGACCGGTGAGCCAGGCCAGGAACATCACTTCCAGTACGTGACTGGCGGTGTGGGTCATGGAGATGACGTAGTTGCCGAAGGCCTCGGCGCTGACCTCGCGGCGCATGCGCCGCATGACGTCGAACACCGCCAGCGTTTCCTGCGTGAGCTCGCCGAACTGCTCGCGATCGAGCTCGGGCGGGCGGCCGGCCGCCATGTATTCGGCCAGGACGCGAATACGGTCCGACTCGCTCAGGGTGCTGTAATCGTGCGCGCCGGGCAGCCGCTGCATCACCTCGGTCACGGCATCGGTGTGACGGGTCGATTCCTGCCGAATATCGAGCTGCATGAGGAAAAAGCCGAAGGTCTCGATCAGGCGGATCAGATCGGTCAGCTCGCCCTCGGCGATGCGCGCGTCGCCGTGACTCACCAGCGAGTCGCGGATCAGATTCAGATCCTGCAGCAGCTCCTGCTCGTTCAGATACCGGTGCGGGTAGCGATCGAGATCGGCCTTGCCCTCGGTGTCGAGCTGACTGCTGACGGCACGCAGGTTCTGGCGCAGACGGAAACGGACAAAGAACAGTTTGCGGCGATAGGGCTCGTGGGCATAACGCGTCTGATGGTCGCCGAAGGCCTCGGCGAAGCGTTCGTTGTCCGATGCCAGGCTTGCGCTGAAAGCTGCGGCCGGCTGGCACAGCAGATCCGAATGCGTGAGCACCTGGCGCAGATGATCGATACGGCGCAGATAGGTGCAGACCGCTTCGCGCATGTGCAGGCGCAAGGCCAGTTCGGTCGTCTCGGGGCGGACGAAGGGATTGCCGTCGCGATCGCCGCCGATCCAGGAACCGAAGCGCAATACGCTGGGCACTTTGACCGGCAGCTCGTTGCTGGGATGGCCGTCGGTGTAGATGCGGCGCACGGCCTTTTCCAGATTGCGGTAGATGTTGGGAACCGCATCGACCAGGCTGTCGCGGAAATAGTAGAGACCGTTGCGGATCTCGTCCTGCACCCGCGGCTTGTGCACGCGCACCTCATCGGTCTTCCACAGAATCTGAATCTGATTCTGCAGTTCCTGAATGATTTCCGCGCGCTGTTCCTTGCTGAGCTTGGTCGTGTCCAGCTGTTCGCTGGTGACGAAGATGCGGCGCAGGGCCTCCATGACGGTGCGGCGTCTGGATTCCGTCGGATGCGCGGTGAAGACCGGAATGTATCGGGTCTGGTCGAGCAGGGTCTGCAACTGGTCGGGCGTAATACCCTGTTCGCGGAACTGGCGCAGGGTATGGTCGAACGAGCCCAGCCACAGCGGGCCGCCGCTGACGAGTTCGCGTTGACGCTGCCGGTACTGGAACGCCTGTTCGGCAATGTTGACCAGACTGAAATAAACATTGAACGCGCGCACCACGTGGGTCAGCAGTTGCGGATCCAGGCCGGCGATGGCCTTGACCAGGCGGGCGCGCAGACGGGGATTGTCCTCCGAGCGCAGCCGAATGAAGCCTTTGCGCAGGGTCTCCACGGCGGCGAGAACCTGGCCGCCCTCCTGGGCGCTCAAGACCTTGCCGAGCAGGTTGCCGAACAGGCGCACACGGGCGCGCAGTTCCTTGTCGCGGGGCTGTTCGATGCTGAGTTTGCTGCTGCTGTCTGGTGTCATGGGGTCGCTTCGGTTGCTGCGGGTGCGCGCTGCGGGCGCAAAACGAGCCGCATTATAGCCTAGCGGCGGCCAGATTTGCGCCCCCCGGCAGCGCTGCGCGAAAGCAGTGCGTCAAATGTTAAATCAATAGGTTATTTAATGTTGGAGTGGGCGCTCGTTGGCCGTGACTTGGCCTTGGCGGGGGCCGGTTTCTCCAGCTCCCGATACAGCGCCAGGTAGCGTTTGGCGCTGCGGACCCAGCTGTAGTCCTGGCCCATGGCGGTTTTGACCACCCGGGTCCAGGCCGTGCGCTTGGCGTACAGGGTCAGGGCCCGGTCAATGGCCGCCAGCAGGGATTCGGGGGTGGCGGCCTCGAACACGAAGCCGGTCGCCGTGCCGCTGTCCAGCGCGGCATGGTTGGCGTCGATTACGGTATCCGCCAGGCCGCCGGTGCGGCGTACGATCGGCAGCGTGCCGTAACGCAGGCTGTAGATCTGATTCAATCCGCACGGCTCGAAGCGCGACGGCATCAGGAAGGCGTCGGCGCCGGCCTCGATATGGTGGGACAGCGCCTCGTCGTAGCCGATGCGCACACCCAGCCGATCCGGGTAGCGCGGTTGTGCGCTGCGCAGCGCGGCTTCGAGGGTGGCCTGGCCACTGCCGAGAATCACGAACTGCAGATCGCGTTGCATCAACTCGGGTAGCAGTTCAAGGACAAGATCGATGCCTTTCTGTTCGACCAGCCGTCCGACATGGGCGAACAGCGGTATTCGTGGCTCGGCCGGCAGTCCAAAGGCCTTCTGCAATGATGCCTTGTTGGCGGCCTTGCCCTTGATCGAGCGGCGGCTGTAATGGTGTTCCAGCAGCGGATCGATGGCGGGATCCCACTGACGGTAGTCGGCGCCATTGAGTATGCCGACCAGATCCTGCGCGCGATGCGTGAGAAGACCGTCCAGGCCGCAGCCATAGGCCGGGGTGCGGATCTCTTCGGCGTAGGTCGGGCTGACCGTGGTGAGCCGGTCGGCGAAGACCAGGCCGCCCTTGATGAACGAGAGCTGCTGATGGAATTCCAGCGCGGTCATCGACCACCAGGCGTAGGGCAGATCCAGTGCCTGAAAGCTGGCCCAGTCGAACAGGCCCTGATAGGCGAGATTGTGGACGGTGAACACCGTCGCCGGCGGTGTGCTTTCCAGCGACAGCAGCGCCGGCACCAGTCCGGTTTGCCAGTCATTGCAATGCACCACATCCGGGCGCCAATCCAGCCCGGCACGATCCATGGCCAGCTCCACAATGGCGCGGTCAAAACCGGCGAAGCGCTGTGCGTTGTCGGGCCAGTCGCTGCCGTCGGGACCGGTGTAGGGATTGCCCGGCCGATCGAAGCAACGCGGGACGTCGACGAGGTAAACGCGGACTTCGCTGTCCGGCAGGCGGCCCTCCAGCACCCGCACGGGGTCGCTGCTGCCGGTGATCTGCAGACGACTGACTTCGCGGATCCTGCCGGCACGCGGCAGCAGATCCTGATAGGCTGGCAGAATCAGGCGCACATCTTGCTTGAGATCATGCAATGCCTTTGGCAGGGCGCCGGAGACATCGGCCAATCCACCGGTCTTGATCAGGGGGTGGGCCTCGCTGCTGGCAAACAGGATTTTCATCAATGCGGGCGCTTGGGTGAGTCAGTATTTGTCGGGC
>JBFEJM010000043.1:0-10342 GCA_041553175.1 Gammaproteobacteria bacterium
GACCCGTGCGACCACGGCTGCCAGCGATTGTGCGGTGTTCAACCCGCGCAGCGCACCGTCGACGCTGTCGAACAGATGCGTGTCGGTAATCTGGATAAGGCGTGTGGGAGTGGTGGTCATCGGAACTGTCCGGGGTTTTGATATTCACACCAGAGAACTCAGAGGACACAGGGAAAAAGCGATTAATTATTCTCTGTGCCCTCTGGTGTAAAACGCTTTTCAGGCGTAGGGCGCATTAGCGCAGCGTAATGCGCCGAATGTGTTGATGGTCAGGATATTTACACCAAAGCACTTCCCGCAGCCGCATCGGGCGCGGCATTCTTTCGCATTCGGTGCATTACGCTGCGCTAATGCGCCCTACAAATACCACGCCAGGATCAATCGTCCAGTGTTTTGATGAACACCTTCGATTTGCGCTGATAGTTGTACAGGCTGCGGCGTTTCACCGGCAGGTCGTCGACTGCGCCCGGTTCAAAGCCGCGTTCGCGGAACCAGTGCGCGGTGCGCGTGGTGAGCACGAACAGACGGCGAATGCCGCTGTCGCGCGCTTTGCGTTCGAGCGCCGACAACAGGCTGTCGCCGCGGCCCTGATCGCGGTAATCGGGGTGAACGGCCAGGCAGGCGAGTTCGCCGACGGCCTCATCGGGATAGGGATAGAGCGCGGCGCAACCGGTGATCATGCCGTCACGTTCGGCGATCAGGAACTGACCGATTTCCATTTCCAGCAGCTCGCGTGAACGCCGCACCAGCACGCCCTCGGCCTCCAGTGGTTCGATCAGCCCGAGTATGCCGCCGACGTCATCGATGCTGGCCTGACGCAGACCTTCATAGGCCTCCGTCGTGATCAGCGTACCGACGCCATCGCGGGTGAACAGCTCCTGCAGCAGGGCGCCGTCGGTATTGCGGCTGACCAGGTGCGCGCGGCGCACGCCGCGTTTGGCGGCTTGACTGGCACTGGCCAGATGGCGCGCCGTATCCTCGGGCAGTGCGCGCTTGCCGGTAAGCAGTCGGTCGGCGTCATTCGGACTCAATTGCCGCAGCGGCTTGCGGCCCTTGGCCAGGCCCGGGCCATCGATCAGCAGGATCAGCTTGTCCGCCCGCAGCTCGATGGCGGCGTGCATGGCGACGTCCTCGGCGCTCAGGTTGAACACCTCACCGGTAGGGGAGTAACCGAGCGGGGACAGCAGCACGATGCGCTGGTCCTCCAGTTGTTGGCGGATGGCGGCGCCGTCGATGCGGCGTACCTCGCCGGTATGGCAGTAATCGATGCCGTCACGGACGCCGACCGGCTTTGCGGTCACGAAGTTGCCGCTGGCGACGCGAATGCGGGCGCCCGACATGGGGGTGTTGGCGACGCCCATCGACAGCATGGCCTCCAGATCGACGCGCACCGTACCGACCGCCTCCTTGACGCAGCCCAGTGCCGCATCGTCGGTGATGCGCAGCCCGTTGGCATAGCGGATTTCGGCGCCGCGCTCCTTCAGGCGTTTCTCGATCTGCGGGCGCGCGCCATGCACCAGCACCAGCCGTATGCCGAGGCTGTGCAGCAGGGCGAAGTCATGGATCAGCCCCGCGCTGGCGGCGTCGGTAATGGCCTCACCGGAAAAGGCAATGACAAAGGTGCGGCCGCGATGGGCATGGATATAGGGTGCGGAGAGGCGGAAACCCGTTACGAAGCTGCAGTTATCTTTGTTCTTGGTGGCCACGGGTGTTCCCGGTCGGTTATCTGTTAGACGCTATTTGTAACAAAATTTGCGGTCGGAGACGAATTAAAGACCGCTGGGGCTGGCGCGTTGTGCCAAGACCTAAAAAACAATTTCGCACCAGAGGGCACAGAGAACACAGAGAACACCTTGGTCAGGGAAACCCGTGCATTCGTTATTGCGGGCTCCATCCAGTTGTCGCTCAGCCGCGTAGGGTGTGTCAGCGCAGCGACACACCGGTTCGATGATTCTGGTGCGTCAGGCTTCGCCTCGACGTACCCTGCCGCAGGCTGGGGTTGCGCGTTTTGCGAAAAACAAAAACTTTTTCACGCCTTGACGCAAAACTCCCCGATCATCCGCTGCAGCAGATCCAGCGTCGGCGGAATGCGGTCCAGGCGCAGGTATTCGTCCGGCTGATGCGCCTGTTCGATGTCGCCGGGACCGAGGATGAGCGTGTCCATGCCCAGTTCGTTGAGATAGGGACCCTCGGTGCCAAAGGCCACCGCTTCGGCCGGGTGACCGGTCAGGCGTTCGGCCGCGGTCACGATCGGTGCCGTGGCAGGCGTCTCCATGGCGGGTGTGCCGGGGAACAGGCGTTCCACATCCAGCTGCAGACCGGTGTCGGCCAGGCGCCGGCTCAGCCGCACCTCCATTTCACCGCGCAGTTCATCCAGATCCATACCCGGCAGTGGACGCAGGTCAATGTGCAGCTCGCATTCGCCGCAGATGCGATTGGGGTTGTCGCCGCCGTGGATGTGACCGAGATTGAGCGTCGGCACCGGCACCTTGAACAGCGGATTGCGGTAGCGGGTCTGCAGCTCCTGCCGCCAGGTCAGAATCTCGCCCAGCACCTGATGCATACCTTCCAGGGCGCTGTTGCCGAGTGACGGGTCCGACGAATGGCCGGACCGGCCGCGGACTCGAATCGCCTCCATCATGATGCCCTTGTGAGTGCGGATCGGGCGCAGTCCGGTCGGTTCGCCGATGATGGCATGACGGCCGAGGTGACGCTGTGCTTCCACCAATGCGATGGCGCCGGCCATCGAACTCTCCTCGTCGGCGGTGGCGAGGATCACAATGGGTTGGCCCAACTGGCTGGCCTGGAACTGCCGCGCCGCCTCGATCGCCAGCGCCAGAAAGGCCTTCATGTCCGAGGTGCCCAGACCGTACAGGCGCTGGTCGCGCTCGACCAGTCGGAATGGGTCCTGCTGCCAGAGTTCCGGGTCACAGGGCACGGTGTCGGTGTGGCCCGCCAACACCAGTCCGCCGCTGCCGCTGCCCAGGGTGGCGATCAGGTTGGCCTTGTCGGGATGGATGTCGAGCGGTTGCACCTCGACCTGGAAGCCGAGTCCGTCCAGCCAGTTGGCCAGAAGATCGATCACGGCGCGGTTGCCCTGATCGAACTGGGGGCTGACGCTGGAGACCGACGGCGTGGCGATCAGGCCGCCGATCATGTCCATGAGGCTGGGTGCGGTATGTGGCATGCGCTGATTCTGCGGCGCGCCTCAAAGGCTTGCAAGCGCAGCGTGGGCGATCATTCCGCAGCGGCCCGTTGTCCCTACTGGAAGTGGTGGGTTCATGTTAGATTAGTGCCGCCTGCCTTTCCTTGTGCCGATTCCGTCTATGCTCCGTACCGCCTCCATTGCCGACCTCGATGCCCTCGTCGATCTGGAGAACCGTTGTTTCGAGCTCGATCGGCTGTCGCGCCGTAATTTCCGTTACATGCTGACCAAGGCCAATGCGGTAACACTGGTCGACGAGCGCAACGGTTCACTGCTCGGGTATGTTCTGGTGCTGTTTCATTCAGGTACCTCGCTGGCGCGCATGTATTCGATAGCCGTCGATCACGCCGCGCGCGGCCAGGGCATGGGGCGGATTCTGGTCGAAGCCGCCGAGAAAGCGGCGCTGGAGCGCGGCTGTGTCTATATGCGGCTGGAGGTCAGACCTGACAACACAGGCGCGATCGAGCTCTACCGGGCCATGCGTTATCGCCAGTTCGGCACCTTCGACGATTACTACGAGGATCATGCCGACGCCCTGCGCTTTGAAAAACTGCTGGTGCCGCATCTGCAGCCCGATATGGTGCCGGTCCCCTTTTATGAGCAAACGCTGGACTTCACCTGCGGTCCATCGGCGCTGATGATGGCGATGAAGGCGGTCGACGACAGCCTGGAACTGAGCCGTGCGACTGAAATCCGAATCTGGCGCGAATCGACCACGGTGTTCATGACCGCCGGCCATGGCGGTTGTGGTCCGCATGGCCTGGCGCTGTCGGCGTACGAACGCGGTTTCGATGTAGACATGTACGTTAAAGACGACGTACCCATGTTCGTCGACTCGGTGCGCAGCGATGAGAAGAAGGAAGTCATCCGCCTGGTGCAGAAAGAGTTTGTCATAGAGGTGGAGAATTCCGATATCGGTCTGCATTATCGCAAGCCGAGCGTTTATGAGCTGAGGCGCATGTTCGAGGCCGGCGCCGTACCGGTGGTGCTGATCAGTTCCTACCGCATCTACAAGGAGAAGTTTCCCCACTGGGTGGTGGTGACCGGCTTCGACGATCGGTTTATCTATGTACACGACCCGTTTGTCGACTATGAGATGGGCAAGACACGGATGGACTGCATCAATATGCCCATACTGCAGACCGAGTTCGATAGTATGGCAAAATACGGTAAGACCGCGCAGAGTGCGGTGCTGGTGATCCGTCGATCGCGCCGGCGCTGAAGAGTTCAATCAGATATGCGTTCACAGGCCCTAAGGAAGGCGCAGAATGTCAAATCAAGTTATTGTCGTTGAGAACAGCAAGGACTGGAGTCCGGAGTATCCCGAGGCGACCATCGTCACTGTCGACGAATACCTGACCAGCCCGGACTACTTCAAGATGCGTAACGTGCAGGTGATAAACCTGTGCCGCAGTTATCGCTATCAGAGCATCGGTTACTACTGCGCGCTGCTGGCGCAGGCGCGCAGTCATCGGGTTATCCCGTCGGTGAAGACCATGCTGGACCTGTCCAGCAAGGCCATGTACGGCTTGGACGCGGAGGATCTGGACGATCTGGTGGAGCGCGCATTTCAGCGCAGTCCGCACAAGGCGGAAGACAGCAAGTTCGTGCTCGACGTCTTCTTTGGCGAGTGTGGCTATAAGAGGCTGGCAAATCTTGCGCAGCAGATTTATGAAACCTTCCCCTGTCCGATGTTGCAGGTGACCTTTCAGTACGAGAGCGGCTGGAGCATCAAGGAGATCAAGCCGCTGCCCCTGAACAAACTCAGTGAAGAGCAGAGTGAGCTGTTTGCCTGGACGCTGACACATTATCTGAAGAAGCGCTGGCGTTCGCCCAAGACCAAAGCGCCGAGCCGGTACGATCTCGCCATTCTGCACAATCCGGCCGATCAGCTGGCGCCATCGGACAAGCGTGCGTTGCAGAAGTTTGTCAAGGCGGGTAAATCGCTGGGTGTCGCGGTGGAGTTGATTCAGCGTAAGGACTATTCGCGGCTCGCCGAATATGATGCGTTGTTCATTCGCGACACGACGCGTATCAATCACTATACCTATCGCTTCGCCAAGAAGGCGGAAAGCGAGGATATGGTGGTGATCGACGATCCGAATTCGATTCTTCGCTGCACAAACAAGGTCTATCTGGCCGAGTTGCTGCGCGCCAATCGGGTGCCGACACCGAAGACGCACATCCTGCACAAGGAGGCGCACAAAAAGATGCTGCATGCGCTGGAACGCGAGATCGACTATCCGATCGTGCTCAAGGTGCCGGATGGCTCGTTCTCGCTGGGTGTGTACAAAGCTGAGAACCGTGCCGAGTTGGAAGAGATTTCACAGCGTCTGTTCAAGGATTCGGAGCTGATTCTGGCGCAGGAGTATCTGTATACCGATTTCGACTGGCGCATCGGTATTCTGAATCGGATGCCGATATTTGTCTGCCAGTATTTCATGTCGAAAAAGCATTGGCAGATTGTCAATCACGGCCCCGGCGGCGGATTCACCGAGGGTGCCTTCAAGTCCTGGGAAGTGGGCGACGCACCGGCCGAGGTCGTGACCGCGGCGCTCAGCGCCGCCAATCTCATCGGTGATGGTCTGTACGGGGTCGACGTCAAACAGAATAAGGATGGCGTCTATGTCATCGAAGTGAATGACAATCCGAATCTCGAGGCGGGTGTCGAGGATTCCTATCTGAAAGACGAACTGTACAGTCTCATCATTCGTGACTTCGTGCGGCGACTGGACAGCCGGCATCGCAGTTAGAATGGAAATGCCCGGTTGGCGCGACAGCGGCGCCTACGACTATACCTGGGCACTCGGTGCCGCCCAGTGGGCGTGGGAGTTTCTGCGGCGCAATCCCGCCTACAGGGCCGACTATGCCGCTTTCATAACCACCTGGCGTGCGCTGGAGGCCGATTACGGCGCGCCGCCCGAACGCGATTTTCAATCCTGGAAGGCGGACCCGCGGGCCTATCTCGTTGTTGGCGAGGATGAGGGTGCCGACGGCTGCCGGGTCGATCAGGACAAGGTGTTGATCGAATGCGCACTGGGCGAAAAATGGGGTTTCTATCAATTTCCGCGCGACCCGGATCTGCCGGCAACGGCATTCGATGAGCCTCAGCCCTGGCGTGGGCTGTCGCGTCCGCTGCAGGTTGTAACCGGCGCCGACCTGGCGTATCTCGGCTCCGATCCGGCGCGTGTCGCACTGGGTTTCGATCTGGATCTGCCCTTGGGCGAACAGCTGGAGCGCGCGCGGCTGTATCTCGGCAGTCTGTATGCCCGGCGCCGCCGCGATGGACGGGTACAGCCCCGAACAGTGGCCGGGCTGAGCGGGCGCTGGTGCCGTTATCTGCGTATGCTTGACGCGGAGGCCGCCGGCATTCCGAAGGATGAGGCCGCCAGCGTCATCGTCGCTGACGATGCTGGGTCCGTGGCTGACGATTGGGCTGCAGCCCGCCGTCTGCGCGATGGCGGCTACCGCGATATTCTACTGTTGCCGGAAGGGCGTTGAACCCATAATACCGGCGCCGGCATATGCCGGTACCCTGGTTCGCGAGGACCCGCCATGTTCCGTATCCGTACCATTCACGACGATGTCTCTCCCGCCAATCGTCACGCGTTGACGCAGATCGCCGAGATCATGCAGAGCCAGTTTCCGCTCGCCTCGCAGCAGGAGATCGACAAGCTGCCGGGGCAGTTGCGCGATCCGCTCAAATACAAGTTCCGCTCCATTGTGTTCGTGGCCGAGGATTCGTCCGATCGCGTGAAGGGCTTCGCGCTGTTTCTGCATGTTGCGGACCTGAATTTCTGCTATCTCGAATTCATCTCGGTGGCGCCCGGCACGACCGGCGGTGGTCTGGGCAGCGTGCTGTATGAGCGCGTGCGGGAAGAGGCGCTGTCGCTGGGGTCGGTCGGTATTTTTTTCGAATGCCTGCCGGACGAGGGGCATCTGGTCGAGCATCCCGAGCTGCTGGATCAGAACAAGGCGCGACTGCGTTTCTATGAGCGCTATGGCGCGCGGCCGGTGGTCAATAACGAATTCCACAAGCCCATCGACGAGGGCGATAACAATCTCTTCTTTCTCGTCTTCGATGATCTGGGACAGGGCAAGCCGGTCGGCCGCAGTCTGATGCGCAAGATCGTGCGCGCCATCCTGGAGCGCAAGTACGGCGATGTCTGCGACGAGAAGTATATCCGCGCGGTGACCGGCTCGTTCCAGGACGATCCTATCAAGTTGCGCGAACCGCGCTACATCAAACGCAAGCGCGATGTTTCCGTGCACTCGAAAAAGCACGTTGGGAGTGGTATCGCGCTGATCCGCAATGAGGGTCACGAGATTCATCACGTGCGCGATCGGGGCTATGTCGAGGCGCCGGTGCGCATTCGCTCAATCCTCAAGGAGCTGGACAAGACCGGTCTGTTCGAAACCGTCAAGCCGCGCAAGGCCAGCGAGAAACTCATCAAGGCCGTGCACGATCCGGATTACGTGGATTACCTGCGCCGCGCCTGCGAACAGATGCCGGAAGGAAAATCCATTTATCCAATCGTGTTTCCGTTGCGCAACCCGCGCCGCACACCCAAGGACTGGGAATTGCGCGCAGGCTATTACTGCATGGATACCTTCACGCCATTGAACCACAATGCCTATCTGGCGGCGCGCGATGCGGTGAACTGTGCCGTTACCGGTGCAGAAGAGGTGTTGGGCGGGCGCCGCTTCGCCTATGCGCTGGTGCGTCCGCCGGGACATCACGCCGAGCGGCGCGCCTTTGGCGGTTTCTGTTATTTCAACTCCTCGGCCGTGGCGGCCAATTATCTGAGCCGCTACGGAACGGTGGCCGTGCTGGATGTCGATTTCCATCATGGCAACGGCACCCAGGATATTTTTTACCATCGGGCCGATGTGCTGACGCTTTCGATTCACGGGCATCCGAGTTTCGCCTATCCGCACTTCGCCGGTTTTGTCGACGAGACCGGCATCGCATCGGGCGAGGGATTCAATATCAATTTTCCGCTGGCCGAGGACACTACACCGGAACGCTATCGCAAGGTGCTGGATCGTGCGCTGAAACGTATCCGCGAATACAAGGCCCAGTATCTGGTCATCGCGCTGGGACTGGATACCGCCAAGGGCGATCCGACCGGCACTTGGGCGCTGTCGCCGGAGGATTTTCGCCTGAACGGCGTCGCCATCGGTGCCTTTGGCCTGCCGACCCTGTTCGTGCAGGAAGGCGGCTATCGCACCCGTACCCTGGGCGGTAACGCGCGCGCCTTCTTCCAGGGCGTATGGGAAGGCGCTGAGCAGGCCAAGGGCAGGGGCAAGCGCTGAGGTTCAGTTGGGCCGCTTCGGCCGGTACAATAGCCAGTTCGCAGTAACCGCCTTGATCTGGAGACCCCCATGGCGCAGAAATTGAACCGCTACAGTTCCCGTATCACCCAGCCCAAGAGCCAGGGTGCATCCCAGGCCATGTTGTACGGCACCGGCATGACCGAGGCCGACATGGACAAGGCGCAGGTCGGCATCGCTTCCGTCTGGTGGGAAGGCAACACCTGTAACATGCATCTGAACGACCTCGCCGCCGAGGTCAAGAAAGGCGTCGTCGCGGCGGACCTGGTCGGCATGCGCTTCAACACCATCGGCGTGTCCGACGGGATTTCCATGGGCACTGACGGCATGAGTTTTTCGCTGCAGTCGCGCGAAGTCATCGCCGACTCCATCGAGACCGTGATGGGCGCGCAGTGGTACGACGGTCTGATCGCCATTCCCGGCTGCGACAAGAACATGCCGGGTACGGTCATCGCCATGGGGCGTCTCAACCGGCCGTCGATCATGCTCTACGGCGGCACCATCAAACCCGGTCACAGTCACGACAAGACCCTGGATATCGTGTCGGCGTTCCAGAGCTATGGCGAATTCATCGCGCACAAGATCAGCGAGGAAGAGCGCCAAGACATCGTCAAGCATTCCTGTCCCGGCGCCGGCGCCTGCGGCGGTATGTACACCGCCAACACCATGGCCACCGCCATCGAGGCCATGGGCATGAGTCTGCCCTACAGCTCCTCGGTGCCGGCGATCGATCCGGGCAAACTGGCTGAATGTCACGCGACAGGAAGTGCCATGCGCCGTTTGCTGGAGCTGGATCTCAAGCCGCGTGACATCATGACCCGCGCAGCCTTCGAGAATGCCATGGTGATCATCATGGCCACCGGCGGCTCGACCAATGCGGTGCTGCATCTGCTGGCCATGGCGCGTTCGGTGGACGTCAATCTGACCATCGACGACTTTCAGAAGGTCTCCGACCGCATCCCCTTCCTGGCCGATCTCAAGCCGTCGGGCAAGTATGTGATGGAAGACCTGCACAAGGTCGGCGGCACGCCGGCGGTGATGAAATACCTGCTGGAGAAGGATCTGCTCGACGGCGATTGCATGACCGTCACCGGCAAGTCCATCGCCGACAACCTCAAGGATGTTCCCGGCCTCACGCCCGGTCAGGAGGTGTTCTATCCGATCGAAAAGCCGATCAAGGAGAGCGGCCATATCCGCATCCTGAAAGGCAACCTCGCCCCCGGCGGCTCGGTGGCCAAGATCACCGGCAAGGAAGGGCTGCATTTCGCCGGGCCGGCACGCGTCTATGATCGCGAGGAAGGTATGCTGGCCGGACTGGAACGGGGCGAGATTCAGAAAGGCGACGTCGTGGTGATCCGCTACGAAGGCCCGAAGGGCGGGCCGGGCATGCCGGAGATGCTGACACCGACCTCCGCCATCATGGGCGCGGGCCTGGGCAAAGACGTTGCGTTACTCACCGACGGGCGCTTCTCCGGCGGCTCGCATGGGTTCATCATCGGTCATATCGTGCCGGAGGCGCAGGAAGGTGGGCCGCTCGCGCTGATTCAGAATGGCGACCTCATCACCATCAATGCCGAAGCCAACACGCTGACGGTCGATCTCACCGATGATGAACTTAAGCAGCGTCGTGCGGCCTGGAAAATGCCGCCGTACATGGCCACTCGCGGCACGCTTTACAAGTTCATCAAGAACGTCAAGGATGCCTCACACGGCTGTGTGACAGACGAGTGAGCTATCGGCGAGCCCGGCAGCACCCGGGTCAGCAGAAAATCCCGGACGCCCGCAATCATTGTCGGCCGACAA
>JBFEJM010000044.1:0-10314 GCA_041553175.1 Gammaproteobacteria bacterium
GCCGTTGCGACAGCCGGGTGAAGAATTCTTCACAACTGATGCCGCGCTTGCCGCCGATCTGACCGGGCTCGGGATAGGCGAAGATGAGATCGATATCGGAGGAAAAATTGAGTTCGTAGGCACCCAGCTTGCCCATGCCGAGGACAACCATTCGCTGCACCTGCCCAGCTGCCGTCTTCGGAACCCCTTCTTCGCGACACTGCCAGGCATACAGACGCTCGAGCGCGACCTCTATACTGGCATCCGCCAGCGCGGACAACTCCTGCAATACGGTATCGACCGGCGCCCAACCGGCCAGATCGCGCCAGGCGATACGCACCATTTCACGTCGCCGCAGGTGCCGCAGAGCCGTTGCCAGTTCGCTCTCGCCGCTGCATTTGGCGACGGCGGCTGCGGCCTTGTGCTGCAGTTCGGCCACCGCGTAGTCACGCAGCAGGTCGCCGCTGACCAGCAGATCCTCCAGCAATTCCGGGGCACGGACACAGGCCAGGGCCACGAATTCACTGCTCGCCCAAACCCGGCCCAGTACGCGCAGCAATTCCGGATGCCGGACCGGTTTGAGACCCAGTTCCCGCGCTGCCTCGCAATAGCCTTGCCAATGGCTCTCGACGCCGGCGCGAAGTGACGTCGGAAGTCGGTTGACGACGGATTCTGCCAATTCACTCACAAACAGCCCTTCCCTCTCATGACATCAACAGCTTACCGTGAAATGAACCGAATCACAGCCCACTTGCTTCGGCGTTGGCGACAACGCGCTCAAGGCCCCGGCCACGGGGCCGAAAATCTATCCAGCGGTCAGTGTTTATTAAGCACATAAGTATCAAAGCACGCCAGCCCGCCAAACCTATCAGCGCGAACTCAACTGCCAAACCCACGGGGAACGGAGATGGAATTCAAAGATTATCTGAAGATCATGGTGATGAAAGATGCATCCGACCTGTATCTGAGCACCGGCGCACCGCCCTGCGCGAAATTTCACGGCACACTCAAAGTGGTCGAGAAAGCCACCATGACTCCCATCCGCATCAAGGAGATCGCCTATTCGCTGATGGATGAGGATCAGATCAAGCAGTTCGAGCACAAGCCGGAAATGAACCTGGCGATTTCCGAAACCGGCGTCGGCCGTTTCCGCGTCAACATTTTCAAACAGCGTAACACCATCAGCATGGTGATCCGTAACATCAAGACCCAGATCCCGCAGTGGGCGGAACTCGGTCTGCCGCCGGTGCTGACTGAAGTGATCATGGCCAAGCGCGGTCTTGTATTGTTTGTCGGTGCCACCGGCTCGGGTAAGTCGACCTCACTGGCGTCACTGATCGATTATCGCAACACCCACAACGCCGGTCACATCATCACCATCGAAGACCCGGTCGAGTTCATCCATCAACACAAGAAGTCGATCGTCAATCAGCGTGAGGTCGGTCTCGACACCGACACCTATGAAGACGCGCTCAAGAACACGTTGCGGCAGGCGCCGGACGTCATCCTGATCGGTGAGATTCGTGATCGCGAAACCATGGAGCATGCCATAACCTTCGCGGAAACCGGACACCTGGCGATTTCGACCCTGCATGCCAATAACGCCAATCAGGCGCTGGATCGCATCATCAACTTCTTCCCGGAAGATCGACGCAATCAGTTGTTGCTAGATCTGTCGCTCAATATTCGCGCCTTTGTATCGCAGCGACTGGTTCCCACCACGGATGGCAAACGCACCGCGGCCATCGAGATTCTGCTCGGCACGCCTCTGGTGCAGGACATGATTCGACGCGGTGACGTGCACGAAATCAAAGAGGTCATGGCCAAGTCCGAGAATATCGGCATGCAGACATTCGACAGCGCGCTGTTCCGGCTCCATATGGACGGGAAAATCTCGCTGGAAGAGGCGCTGCGCAACGCCGATTCGCCGAACAACCTGCGCCTGAGAATCAATCTGAGCGACGACCAGCCCGGTTCCTCTGGTGCCGCCGGCCTTGCGCCGGACCTCAGCCTGGATGGTGATGAAGCGCCTGCCGAGCCCAGCCGCTCCGGGTTATCGCTGTCGATGGTCGACGACTGATATAGCGGGTTCTTCAACAAAGCATCAACGACCGCCAGCATCGGCGGTCGTTTTTTTTGGCCGAAAAAAAACCCCGGCCTTGCAGCCGGGGTAAAGCCTCGCAGCGATGGAGGAGTAAAAAATCTCGCCGCTCGGAGGAGTTTTCACATACGTCAGAAAATGGCAGTGACCTGAACGGAAAACAGATCGTCTACACCGTCGAGATTGCCATTCGGACCTGCGCCGGAAGCGAAATCGATCGCCTCGAAATCACGCATTTGCCAGTTTAACGTCGCCCGCATCTTTTTATTGAAGTGATACTGGGCGCCCAACGTAAAGGTCTGGAACTTCAGTTCGAACGGGGTATCCGTCAAGCGATTATAGATGTCGTAGCGGGCATCGATTTCCCAATTGCTATTGGGAATATACCAGCCGCCTTCTACATACCAGCCATCGGCCTCGGCCTTCAATCCATTGGCCGGATGGTTTGGATTGCCCACGCTCGGCGGCACCAGACCAAAGCTCGGCTTATCCGGACCGTTGAAGATCATACCGTCGCCCTTCATATACTCGGCGGTCGCGCGCCAGGGCTTCTCCAGGTATTTCACACCGAGACCGGTACGCTTGCGGTCATACGTCTCGACGGTACCGTCGTTGTTACCGTCATAACTGCGCTTGCCGTTCTGGTGCCAGGCAAACATTTTCAGACCATCGCGACGCGCACCTTTGCCACCAAAACGCATCTCGCTGGACCAGTACAGATACAGGTCTTTATGATCGTCCCGATCGCTGAAGTTCAGACCGTTACCGTTACCCATCATGATTGCGTAGCTGTGCTCCCAATCATTGACTTCGAATGCGTCGAACACCTGAACACCGACATCACGAAACGCGCCGACGGGCTTATCGAACCCACTCAGACTCTGGGCCGGCGGCAATGTCTGCGGCGGAGTGTCGGTCGTAAAACTGTTGTTGGGGAAACGTTCCAACAACATCTGGTTGGTCACCTGAGTGAAGTTTATATAGTCGAAAACGTGGATGGCCTGCAGACCCTCCTCCGCGCCCGGATACTTGAACTGACCGACACGGACACGCGCGCCTTTGATGTGGTTGAGCGTTACGCTTGCATCAGTCAAACGTGCGACCGCATTGTCGGCACTGGTAATACCGTTATTGCCAAACTCGGCCAGGATAAAATAGTTTACGTTGCCGTCCAGAGGCAGCGGAGTGCCGCGCACGCCAATACGGGCACGATTGACATTGAAGGTCGACTGGGATTCCAGATCCGGCCCTATCAGCTTGGGCGGGACATACCCACCCGCCGCATTGGGATCACTCGTGTCATGCTGGTACTGAACCTGAATAAAGCCCCACAACTTGGCGCGTTCCGCACCCCCGGGTTCGGTACCCTGGAGCATCAGCCAGTTCGCGGCTTGAGCAGTACCGGTCATCAACAGGCCACTGCAAACCGCGGCGCACAAAGAAATCTTAAATGGAATTTTCATTATCTACTCTCCCCTCTTGGAGTTTTCCCGGCTTCTCTATGCGGGTTCACGGACGGATCAGGACGTAACCTTCATCCACGAGTTCCAGAATGCGCACCACACCGGCCGGTACGCGGGTTGCTTTAGGGTTGAGCACCGGCTCGTGACCCAGCACACGCGACATTCCAGACATCGTGTTTTCGCAGGCGGCGAAGCGCACACCGCTGCCGGACAGACTCGCGATACGGTCAGCTTCGGAATTGTCCTCAAACAGCAGACGCAGGCCGCGATTGAAGGCGACGATCTCGACGTCGACCTTGTCCTCCCCATAATGCTTGAGAAGGTTTCCTGCGACGTTCAGGACCAGCGCCTGAGTGTTGGGATCGTCATCGCTGATCTGCAGCACGACATGATGTTCCGCGAAGGGCTTCGCTTCCGATGCCGACACAGGCAGGGAAAAGCACAGCAGTAGGGAGGCCAGCCAGAGTGACTGCAACCAGGTGAATTTTCGTTCAAGCATCCTCGTCTCCTGAAAAGTGGGTAATGGAACCGGATCGCGGAAGTATTTTTTTAGTGCGATCCGTATACAGAGCAATCCATTCAAGGGGGGAGACGGGGGGTCGATAAGGTTTATTCCCGAAAAAACAGCCCCGTATTACCCTTCCGGGCCGGTTCTGCAATAATGGAATAATTACCTGCGCGTGCTCGTCTTCAATAAAGGTAGGAGGAGCCCGCTACACATAAAAAGGTATAACCATGAAGCTGCTGAACATGTTTTGCCGGAGTCAGGAATTCAAGCAACGCCTGGAGGCAAGCCGAATACGGCTGTACCGACTGGCCTATTCCTGGTGCCACGAACCGGCCCTGGCCGACGATCTGGTGCAGGAGACGCTGGAGAAGGCGCTGAAGAAGAGCGGTCAGTTGCGCGACCCGGCCGCGATGGAGACCTGGCTATTCAGTATTCTAACCAACTGTTGGCGCGATCATTTCCGGCGCTCGAAGGACACCGTCGATATCGACGACATACCCTTCGAACACGAAATAACGCCGGAAGTGGAACACCAACAGCATCAGGTGGTCAGTCAGGTACGGTCCGCCATCGGACTGCTGCCACTGGGACAGAGACAGGTGCTGACCCTGGTCGATCTGGAGGGTTGCTCCTATATCGAGGTCGCCAATATTTTAGGTGTGCCGGTGGGAACAGTCATGAGCCGTTTGTGCCGCGCCCGCCGCGCACTGAAAGAATCGTTACTGGACTCTGATCTCATCAATCAGGATCCAGACAGCCAAAATCATAGGATCAGGAGGATTAAATGATGTCCGCCGACCGCACTATCTCCGACGAACATCTGAACGCTTTTGTCGACAATCAGCTCGATGCTGATGAGAAGAGCCGTATTCTGTCCGCTATCAATGCCGACGACGAACTCAGCCGCCGCACCTGCGAACTCCGTCGTCTGCGCGAACTGGTGCAGCACGCGTATGATGCTCCGCCTCCCCCGCCGCATAGACAGGGGCTCGGGAACCGTGGCTTTGGCTGGCGCCAGGCGGTAGCCGCATCACTGCTGTTGGTGCTTGGCGGCACGATGGGCTGGGTCGGTCATGCGCAGCAGCAGCAGCCGCTGAATATGCAGGCGATGTACCTCGACGAAGAGAAGGCGTTTCAGACCGCCAATCTGGCGCAGGCCCCGATGCGGGGCGAGCGCAAGATTCTGCTGCATATCAGCAGCGCCGAACCCGCCAAGCTGGAACGGGCGCTGGACACCGCCGAACAGCTGCTGGCAACCTACAGCAAGCTGCATCAACCCATTGAGCTGGAGTTGGTGGCGAATGCGGGTGGTCTGAATCTGCTGCGTGCCGATGTATCGCCTTATGCTGAGCGCGTCCGCAAGCTCCAGCGTCAGTACGAAAACCTGACCTTCCTGGCCTGTCAGACTGCCATGGACAGACTGCAACGGGAAAAGAATCTGAGCCCGCAGCTGTTACCGGAAGCGATCATCACGCCCTCGGCGCTGGAGGAGATTTTGAATCGCCTGCAGCAGGGCTGGATGTATATCAGTGTTTAGGTTCAAGTAGGGCGCAATAACGTAGCGTATTGCGCCGAATGTTTTTATAAGCGTATTCGGCGTATTACGACCCTCGGTCTAATACGCCCTACATCAACAATAAAAAAGCCCCGGCTCTCGCCGGGGCTTTTTTGTTTCCGTGTGAAAACGGCGGGGCTTACATCATTCCCATGCCGCCCATACCACCCATGTCGCCCATATCCGGCGCGCCACCGGCCTTGTCTTCCTTCGGCAGCTCGGCAACCATGCACTCGGTGGTGATCATCAGACCCGCGATCGAGGCGGCGTTCTGCAGCGCGGAACGGGTCACCTTGGTCGGATCCAGAATACCCATCTTGACCATATCACCGTATTCACCGGTCGCGGCATTGTAGCCGTAGTTATCCTTGCCACCCTGGACCTTGGACAGGATCACGGACGCCTCTTCACCGGCATTGCCGACGATCTGACGCAGCGGCTCTTCCATGGCGCGACGCGCGATGTCGATACCGACGTCCTGATCGTGGTTGTCACCCTTGAGCTTGGTGATACCGTCGCGGGCCCGGATCAGGGCCACGCCACCGCCAGGGACCACGCCTTCTTCGACCGCTGCACGGGTTGCATGCAGAGCGTCTTCGACGCGCGCCTTCTTCTCTTTCATTTCCACTTCGGTCGCGGCACCGACTTTGATCACCGCAACACCGCCGGCCAGCTTGGCGACGCGTTCCTGCAGTTTCTCTTTGTCGTAGTCAGACGTCGCTTCCTCGATCTGGGCACGGATCTGCTTGACGCGCGATTCGATATCGGTCTTGCGGCCGGCACCGTCGATGATGGTGGTGTTTTCCTTGGTGATCTGGATCTTCTTGGCGGTACCCAGATCGTCCAGCGTGGCCTTTTCCAGGCTCATGCCGACTTCTTCGGAAATCACCTGACCACCGGTCAGAACCGCAATGTCCTGCAGCATGGCCTTGCGACGATCACCAAAGCCCGGGGCCTTGACGGCGCAGACCTTGACGATGCCGCGGATGGTGTTGACCACCAGCGTGGCCAGCGCCTCGCCTTCGACATCTTCGGAGATGATCAGCAGCGGCTTACCGGCCTTGGCGACACCTTCCAGTACGGGCAGCAGATCGCGAATGTTGGAGATCTTCTTGTCAAAGATCAGGATCAGCGGGCTTTCCAGTTCGCAGCTCATGTTCTGCTGGTTGTTGACGAAGTAGGGCGACAGGTAACCGCGATCGAACTGCATACCTTCAACCACGTCGAGCTCGTTCTCCAGACCGGAGCCCTCTTCGACGGTGATGACGCCTTCCTTGCCGACCTTCTCCATCGCCTCGGCGATGATGTTGCCGATGTTCTCATCGGAGTTGGCGGAGATGGTACCGACCTGAGCAATGGCCTTGGTGTCGGCGCAGGGCTTGGACAGCTTCTTCAACTGTTCCACGGCACCCAGCACGGCCTTGTCGACGCCGCGCTTCAGGTCCATCGGATTCATGCCGGCGGCAACGGCCTTCATGCCTTCGCGCAGGATGGCTTGCGCCAGCACGGTCGCGGTCGTGGTGCCGTCACCGGCGATATCGGAAGTCTGCGAGGCGACTTCCTTCACCATCTGCGCACCCATGTTCTCGAACTTGTCTTTGAGTTCGATTTCCTTGGCGACGGACACACCGTCCTTGGTGACGGTGGGGGCGCCAAAGGCCTTTTCCAGAACCACATTACGGCCCTTCGGACCGAGCGTTACCTTGACCGCGTTGGCCAGAGTGTTCACGCCCTTGACCATACGATGGCGGGCATCATCACTGAATTTGACTTCTTTTGCAGACATGTCTCAGATTCCTCTTGAATTCGTTTGCCGGATTAGCAGCCGGGTCTCAGCCTTCGATGACTGCCATGATGTCTTCTTCGCGCATCACGAGCATGCCGTCGCCGAGTTCCTTCACTTCGGTGCCGGAGTACTTGCCAAACAGCACTTTGTCGCCAACTTTGACGTCCAGCGGACGGACATCACCGTTTTCCAGAATTTTGCCTTTGCCGGCCGCAACGATCTCGCCACGCATCGGCTTTTCTGTCGCCGCATCCGGAATCACGATTCCACCGGGAGACTTGCGTTCTTCCTCCATGCGCTTGACGACCACGCGATCATGCAACGGACGAATTTTCATCGGGACTATCTCCTTAAAACTCCATAACTTAAGTCGGATTTGACCAGGGTTTGATCGAGTCGTTATTAGCACTCGTTTTCAGTGAGTGCTAATGATAGCGGCGAGTCTGTGAGAGTCAAGGCCAAGCGTGCGTCTCAGTCATCCTCGCGCCGGCATTCGCCTTCAATGGTGACAGGGCCTTCGCCCGGCGGCGGGGGTGGCGGGCCTTTGCCGTCGCCGGGCGGCCATTGGCGGGCCAGGAGGTAGCGATCCAGCACGGATTTGATCAACCAGCGCCGCAGACGCGGAATAAGGCAGATAAAGCCCAGTGCGTCGGTAAAGAACCCCGGTGTCAGCAGCAGGGCGCCGCCCAGGGTCAGCAACACCGCCTCCAGCAGTTCCATGGCGGGAATCTGGCCGCGCGCCATGGACACCTGCACCCGCTGCAGGGTCGCGAAGCCCTGCTGCCGCAGCAACAGCGCCCCCAGGACAGCGGTAAAAACCACCATAAAAACGGTCGGCAGCGGACCGATCCAACTCCCGACCTTGATCAGCAGATAGATCTCGATCAGGGGAACGGCGAAAAAGGCCAGCATGAGCACGGGGACAGGACGCATGGCGGCACAATACCGGAAGCCGCATCGGCTAAACAAGGACCGCCGGGGCGCGGGACGGAATATCCCGGGGCGCCGGGCCGTCCTTCTCTGTTAGCCGAACCCCTTTCCCCTGCCGGTACCATCCGTTATCTTCGCGACATGCCCGACGCACACTGCATCGTACTCTGCACCGTTCCGGACACCGATACCGGTAATCGGCTGGCCGCACTGCTGGTGGAAGCGGGACATGCGGCCTGCGTGAACCTGGTTCCCGGGCTGACATCGACCTACCGCTGGCAGGGTAAACTCCAGCAGGATCGGGAAAGCCTGTTGATTATAAAGACACGTCGGGATCGCTTTGACGCTGTGCAGAAGGCATTGCTGGCGCAGCACCCCTATGAACTTCCGGAAATCATCGCAGTCCCAATAAGTGCGGGTCTGCCTGCGTATCTCACTTGGATTGACCAGACCCTGGAAACCACATCATGACCTCATACCGTCCGCGCTGGCTGAACAGCATTCTCTCTCTGCTCCTGCTGCTTATGCTGCCCACACTCGCAACTGCACTGTGGGAGGACGACGAATTGCTGGAAGCGGACAAGGCGTTTGCGTTTTCCGCGTCGGTTCTTTCCGACAACACTGTCGGCGTGCAGTGGAAAGTTGCCGACGACTACTATATGTACCGCAGTCGAATACAGTTCCGCTCCGATACGCCGGGCATCACGGTCGGTGAACCGGCGCTCCCACAGGGCAAGATCAAGGACGACGAGTTCTTTGGTAAGGTCGAGATATATCGCGGCACCGTCAATGTTCAGGTCCCGATCACACGCACTGCGGCCGCACCGGATACCTTCAAGCTGATTGCCGTCTCGCAGGGTTGCGCGGACCAGGGTATCTGCTACCCGCCGCATACGCAGACCGCGGATCTGACCCTGGCCGCACTGACAGTCGAATCCGCCACGCCCGCGAAAGGCCCGCTGGACAAGCTTTCCAGCCTGACCCGTGAACTCGGTTTCGGCGGTGGGGCCGACGAATTTCTGGATCCCGATGTCGCCTTTCGACCGCGGCTCGATGCGTCCGATGATGGTTTGAGCATTACCGCTCACTGGGATATCGAGGACGGTTACTACCTTTACCGGGACAAATTCCGCTTTGAGCTGGAGGACGGTGAAGGGCTGACGCTGCAGGCGGCGCAGCTGCCGCCCGGCGACATCAAGGAAGACGAAACCTTTGGCCGGGTCGAGGTCTATCATCATGGCGTTGACGTCATCCTGCCGCTGATCCGCAGCAACAGCGCCGCGACCACCGCGCGCCTCAAAGTAGCCTATCAAGGCTGCGCCGAAGCCGGCATCTGTTATCCGCCGCAAACCAAAAGCCTGGAGGTTGCACTGCCCGTGGCCGCAACGACGGGTTCTGCGCAACCTCCGGACGCTCCCGCGGCCACTGCCGCCGACAGCGACGCCAGCCGCGACAACGCCCCTGTCAGCGAGCAGGACCGTATCGTTCAGCGCCTGGCCGCCGGCAACATCGCGCTGACCATGCTGAGCTTTTTCGGGTTCGGCCTGTTGCTGGCCTTTACCCCCTGCGTATTTCCGATGATCCCCATTCTGTCCAGCATCATTGTCGGACAGGGGTCGAAGATAACCACCCACCGCGCATTCATTCTTTCGCTGGTTTATGTCCTGGCCATGGCCTTGACCTATACCGGCGCCGGCGTTGTCGCCGGGCTTTCCGGCGAGAACCTGCAGGCCGCGTTCCAGAACCCCTGGATTCTGGGCAGCTTCGCCGCTGTGTTTGTCGTGCTCTCGTTTTCGATGTTCGGCTTCTATGATCTGCAGGTACCCGCGGCGCTGCAGAGCAAGCTGAGCGAGGTCAGCGGCCGGCAGCAAGGCGGCACGCTGGTCGGCGTCGCCGTCATGGGTTTCCTGTCCGCGCTCATTGTCGGCCCCTGCGTGGCCGCGCCGCTGGCCGCCGCACTTATCTATATCGGCCAGACCGGTGACCCCTACC
>JBFEJM010000045.1:0-10178 GCA_041553175.1 Gammaproteobacteria bacterium
GACCCGCGGCGAAGGCAGTTCGCTGTCCCATGTGCAATTGCTGGCGCGCAACCTTGGTATACCCAATGTCGTGGTCGACGAAGATCGCGTCGCGCAGATGGTTCCGCATATCGGCAAACCGATTGTGCTCGCGGTCAGTCCACGGGGCGCGGTGCAGATCAGTGCCGATGGCCCGGAGTGGGATACGATCTTCGGCCGTGAAGCCATCAGTGACGACGTCGTCATCGAACCCGATCTGGCCAAACTCGACCTTACCCTGACAGACATGCTGCCGCTGCGGGCGATCCGCGCACAGGACTCCGGCCGTATCGTCGGCCCCAAGGCCGCCAACCTGGGCGAACTGCGCCGCACCTATCCCGATGCGGTCAACCCCGGCGTGGCCATTCCCTTCGGCGTGTTCCGAGCCCTGCTCGAGCAACCGCTCGAAGCCGGTGGTCCCTCGGTGTTCGAATGGATGCGCAGTGAATATGCGCGCATCCGCAGCATCACCAACCCGACCGAGCAACAGAACGAAGCCAACCGGTTCCTCACGCAGCTGCGTAACTGGATTATCGACGCCGATCCCGGCGAGGCGTTCCGCATCCGCCTGCGCGAGATCATGCAGGACACCTTCGGCGACGTCGACAGCGTCGGCGTGTTCGTGCGCAGCGATACCAATGTCGAGGACCTGCCCGGTTTCACCGGCGCCGGCCTCAATCTCACCGTGCCGAATGTGATGGGCTTTGACGCGGTGGCGAAGGCGATCCAGCAGGTCTGGGCCTCACCCTTCACCGAACGCGCCTACGCCTGGCGTCAGTCGCATATGAGCCAGCCCGAACATGTCTATCCGGCCGTGCTGCTGCTCAAGACCTTTGCCTCGGAGAAATCCGGTGTGCTGGTGACGGCGGATGTCGAGAGCGGCGATCGGCATTGGTTGTCGATCGCGGTCGGTGAGGGTGTAGGTGGTGCCGTGGATGGACAGGCGGCGGAGGAACTGCGCGTGCGCCGCAGTACCGGCGAAGTGCGACTGCTGGCGCAGGCGAGCGCATCGCTGCGATCGGAGCCGGCTGCCGAAGGCGGTATCCGCAAACGCCCGGCCAGCGGCCGCGACACCTTGTTGAGCGCGGACGAAATCGAGCAGTTGCGCGCCCTCGCCGACGACGTCGAACGGCGTTTCCCCATGCCTCTGGTGCAGGGCGGTCTGCCGGCACCCGCCGATATCGAATTCGGATTCCGCGACGGCAGGCTTGCACTGTTCCAGATCCGCCCGTTTGTGGAAAGTGTACGCGCGCGCCGGAGCGAGTATCTTATTGGCATGGATAAACGCAGCATCAACCTGTCGAACGCGAGTGTGCCGCTCAACGTCGCACCGTTAACCGGGCAACAGCAACCATGAACTGGTCTCGCATCACTGTTGGCATACTCTGCATCCTGTACGCACAGGTCGGCTCGACCTACCCGATCGACGCCGCCGAAGACACCGGTATCACGCGCCTGGAGGGCTACCGACTGGCGCAGGAAGGTGAGGTCGCGGGCAATCGGTTACCGCCCGGCGGGCAACTGAAAACCGACCAGATCCAGCTGCGGCTGCAGGACAAACCGGATTTTCACATTCCCCCATCGGATCCCGCACTGAAGCGCAAGATCGTCAATCTGCTGGGCGCCGAGGCGAAGAACTACAGCATCAGCGTGCTTGACCTGAGCGACCCCGATGCCCCGCTCTACGCAGAACACAACGGCGACAGCCGCCGCAATCCCGGCAGCGTGGGCAAGCTCATGGTCGGACTGGCGCTGTTTCAGACCCTGGCCGATCTCTATCCCGACGACATCGAGGCGCGCAAGCGGGTGCTTAAAGACAGCATCGTCACCGTCGACGACTTCATTCACAAGGAACACCATCAGGTCCCCTTCTGGATACCCGAGGAGAACCGCATTCCCCGCCGCCGCCTGCGCGAAGGCGATGCCGCGAATCTGTGGACCTTCCTCGACTGGATGTTCTCGGCCAGCTCCAACGGCGCCGCCACCATGGTGATCAAACAGCTGATGCTGCTGCGCCACTTCGGGACCGAGTATCCGGTCGATGCAGAACGCTCTGCGGCCTTTTTCCGTGATACCAAGGCCAAGGAGCTGGGCGAATTGCTGGTCGAAGATCTCACCGCACCGGTAACCCGCAACGGCCTGGACGTCGAAAAGCTGCGTCAGGGCAGTTTCTTCAGCTACAACGCCAAACGCCGCGTACCCGGCACCAACAGTCTGTCGACCACAAACGAACTGATGCGTTATCTGGTCAAGCTGGAACAGGGCCAGCTGGTCGATGCCTGGTCGAGTCTGGAGATCAAACGCCTGATGTATATGACGCAGACCCGCATTCGCTATGCGGCCTCGCCCGCACTCAAGGACGCAGCGGTGTATTTCAAGTCAGGATCGTTGTACCGCTGCAAGCCCGAGGAAGGCTTCGTGTGCCGGAAATACGAGGGGAATGTCGACAACCTGATGAACTCGGTTGCCATTGTGGAATCACCCGCGGGCGAGCCGCGGATGTTCTACATGGTCGCGATCACATCAAACGTTCTAAAGAAGAATTCGGCGGTGGAGCATCAAACACTCGCGACGCGTCTGCACGCTTTGCTGCGAGACTTGCGGCCTTCTGCGGCTGCTCCAGAATAATACCGTCCAGTTCGCTGATGAGGTTCTTCAGCCATTCGCCGCCTTTGGGGTTCTGCGCAAGACCGACGGCAATATAGGTACGGCCGGCATGCTCGACAATGGCGCTGTCGGCATGCCAGTCGCGCCAGGTGCCCGACTTGCGATAGATCTGCGCGTCCGGGAAATTCGTCAGCAGACCTTTCACGAATTTGTGATTGATGCCCGGGTCGCTCAACATCGCCTTCATCTCACGCGACAGTTCCGGCGACACCAGCTGCCCGGTTTCGAGCAGATAATAGAAACGCGCGACCTGAAACGACGTGGCACCGTGCGACAGGTTGTGCAGCGGATCGCGGCGATAGGCCACACCACTCGCGTATTCCTTACCGACCCACAGCCCGCCGTTGTAGCGCGCGTCGTAGAGACGATACTTCGGTGAGGTCAGGGTCTTGTTGATATAATTGCGACCCACGCGGTGGATCAATTCCGTCGCGGCGGTGTTGGACGAATAACGGATCATGTCCGTCATCAGTTTCCGGTTCTCGTCGTTGAGTTCGAGCTTGCCTTCGTGCACGCGTTCAAACGCGGCCAGCAGAATGGCGATTTTCGGCAGACTGGCGGCATACATCATGGAGTCGCCGTTGACCTGGGCCAGGCTGGGGTTGCGCGGATCGGTGACATCGACCAGGGTGATGGCCAGCTGTCCCTTGCGGACCGGAGCGTCAAGTTTCAGGCGCTTGATGCGGGCCTCGAGATCGGCCTGAAGACCGGGACTCTGACTGGAGCGTAGTGAGGGGAAGGCGGTAGCGGACGTATCCGCTTGAGCCGTAACCGTAAAACCGAGGGCCAGGCCCAAAATCATCAGCAGCCGAAACATCGTGCCACCTCTCTTTCCTGCGTTGGAAGCCATCTTAATGGAAAGCAAATAGAAAGCAATGCACATGCCAGAATTTCGCCACAGCCGTCTCGCTCAAAGTGTGCTGCTGTTCACAAATTTCTTCCTTATCATCGCCGCGCTCTACCATTTGAAGCCGGCGAGCAGGTCGATTTTCATTTCAGCACTCAGTGCCGATCAGCTGCCCTATGTATGGATAGCGACCGCCGCCTGCCTCGGCTTGATCATCTCCGCCTACCATCGGATCGTCGCCCGCTACAGCCGGATTCGAGTCGTACTCGGCAGCTGCGCCTTGATAATTGTCATCCTCCTGGGCTTCTATCCCGGCATGGAGCACGCCGGACAGCCGCTGGCGTTCAGTTTCTACATCTTCGTCGACATGCTCAGTGTCATTCTGGTGGAGCAGTTCTGGAGCCTCACCAACACGATCTACACCTCCGAACAGGGCAAGCGCTGGTACGGCCTGATCGCCACGGGCGGGTTGCTCGGCGGCGTCGCCGGTGGCGCCCTGTCGGCCTTCTGGATAAAACACACCAGCCTGCAGACCATGGACCTGCTGCTGGTCGCCGCCGCCATTCTCTTTCTGCTGATGCTGCTGACCCTGTTCATGGGTCGTCTCGGCCTGTATACCGAACACCGTGGTGTGCGCGACAACGGGCCCGCCAGTGACGGCGGCTGGCGCGCCATTCTCAATCACCGCTATCTGTTTCTGATTGCCTTGCTGCTGTTGCTGGCGCAGATGGTCGAACCGCTGATCGAATATCAGTTCATGAAGGTGGTCGAATCCAACGTCCTTGAACGCGAGGCGCGTACAGCCTATCTGGGTGAATTCTTCAGCCTGCTGAGCTTCGTGGCGATCGGCACCAATCTGTTCATCACCCCACTGATCCATCGCATGTTCGGTGCAATCGGCGGGCTGCTCGCCCAACCCACGGCGGTGTTTGCCGGCAGCCTCTTTTACATGTCGAACGCGTCACTGATGGCCGGCGCCTTCCTGAAAATCGCCGACCGTGGACTCTCCTACTCCATCAACCGGGCCTCCAAGGAACTGCTGTATGTGCCGATCGAACCGCTGCTGATCTTTCAGGCCAAGGCCTGGATCGACATGTTCGGTTATCGCCTGTTCAAGGTGCTGGGCTCGGTGCTGATCCTGCTGCTGACCCAATGGCTGCCCTGGACGGCGACGACTGTCCAGTTGGGCTGGCTGGTCATCGCGGTCTGTGTGATCTGGTTCGCGCTCCTGGTCCCGCTGAGCCGGGAATACCATCGCATGAGTGACAAAGCCGATGCGGTCGCGACAGCCGAGGCGGCATGAACAGTATCAATGCTTGCGTCCCGCCTCACTTCCTCTATGCTAACGGCTGCCGTCACCAACAACCCTTCGGAGTGAATCAAATGGAATTCTTGCGCAAAACGTACCGTCGAATGGCCCCTGTCGTTGTGGGTATCTTCGGGATGATGACCCTGTACATTCCGGCGACACAGGCCGGCATGATTTCCGCGCCCGCGTATGTCGAGCAGACCGCCAGCGCCGCCGATCAGCGTCAGCAGGTGGAATCGTTTCTGCAGCGCAGCGATGTGCAGGAGCGCCTGACCGCAATGGGTGTCGACGCCGAAGACGCCAAGGCCCGCGTTGAAAGCCTGAGCGAACAGGAACTGGCCAGCATCTCTCAGCGGCTGGATTCGCTGCCGGCCGGTGGCGACAGTATCGTCGGCGCCATTGTGCTGATCTTCCTGGTACTGCTGCTGACCGACATCCTCGGCTACACGGATATCTTCCCGTTCGTGAAAAAGACCGCGCGCCGATAAAAAAGCAGCGCTGACAAGAAAGGGGCCGACAGTGACATGTCGGCCCCTTTTGCGTAAGGGTGCGGTAATCTAAACGGCGTGTTGTTGAACTGTTGCGTCCGCTGCCGGACTCAAGCCGCAACCCGTACATTCATTTGCAGTCGCCCGCCCGGCGGCATGCGATCTGCCGTTGCGTATCCTGCAGTTCCGCGTGCAACGGACCACCCAAAGCCAAACCCCGTTCAATCAATTGCTCGGCCTCGTCCCACCGCTTCTGCTCCGTCAGTACCAGCGCCAGATTGTTGTAACCGACGGGATCATCCGGAAAGTTCTCGATCACCTGGCGATAGGCCCGTTCCGCATCCGCCAGCACACCTTGAGCGTAACGGCTGTGGGCATAACCGATCTGAAACACGGCACGTTCCGGCCATCGTTGCGCGGCGCGACTGTAGAGCGCTTCGGCCATTGGCCAGTACTGAAGCTGTTCCAGCGCAAGCACGGCATCCAATACCGCGCCGGGTTCTGCGGTGGCCGGCAGCTGATTCGCCGGCAGTACGATCAGCGCCCAGTTGTCGGCCCGGGCCCAGGTCCGTTCGAACAGTATCCGGTTGACCTCATGCCGGCGTTCGCGCCCGGAGCGCAAGGTTACCGTATCCGCGCCGGGATCGATGCCAACCACCACGGCGTAATGCCAGACCGGGCGCCAGTCGAACGCCAGGTTCTGCAAGACCAGCACCGGGTGACCGGCGGCGAGTTCGGCATACAGTGCCTGCAGATCACCGCGCACACGGAACGGCACGCGCCCGAGCACGCGCGTCTGCGCCTGCAGTTCCACTTGCAGGCTGCCCTTGCGATCGGGGATGAACAACTTGGGTGTGAGACGTTCAGGCGTTACATCGACGCCGGACCATTGCAGCACTTCGGCCAGGGCGGCCGGACCACACTGGTAATCCTCTTGCGGAAAGAACGGAACTTCGGTCAGCTCCAGCGCGGGCTTGGGCTCGATCAACGCGGTACGCGGCCGTGGCGTACAGGCCATCAACTGGAGCGTCAGCAGACACAGACAGATTTGACAGATCACCCATCGGGCGCTGCCGCCGCTCGACCCAGCGTGCATCGAACGTTACCGTTTCTTCACAAAGGTGAACACGTCCGTCAAGCCGAGGATATCGGTCAGCAGTAGAACCAGAAAGATAAACACAATCGCACCGACCACACTGCCGCCGGCCGGTTGCTCGGCCAGCCTGGCCAGAGGAGCGAGTTCGGCATCACTGAGCGCGGCGACTCGCTGATGGGCCAGTTCCGGGTCGACACCCAGGGCCACCATTTGCTGGCGAACGTCCTCGCGTTGCAAAAAGGCCTCGACCTCCGCCCGCTTGGAAGGCTCGACCTGATCGGCCAGCGCCTGGTAACGCTCGCTCGAAATCATGCCCGCATGCGCCATCGGAACATACGCGGACATGCAGCCGAAGACCCAAAGCACGATGAAACTTATGCGACGAACCGCCCTGCTGTGCTGATACATTTGCCGATCTCCCTATGGATGTGCCGATACTGCGGCACCATCATATAGGGAAGTGGTGAAAATGGGGATATGCGGGCGCAATCGATCGGCATCCGTGCCGTGATCACACAATTCTTAGCGGAAGGGGCGGAAGTGAATGTTGACTTTCTGCAATTGCCGGTCAACGCAGCGAGGCACTGCCGCGCAACAGGCTGTGCCGCGCAAGCAGCTCGGCCCAGGGCAGCAACACGTTGGCGGAGCCGAGCACCTGTTCGTCCAGCCCCACAATCAAACGCGCCACCTGATGCTCGTTGAAACCCAGAATAAGATTCAAGTCGCCGCGCGACTGCAGCGGGTCGAGGGTCTCGCTGAGATTGTCCAGCACCCACCAGCCCTGCTGAGGTGTGGCCTGATACAACAGAACGATATGCGATTCTGTCCGTCCCTGTTCGGTGCGATAGGCCTGGCCATAGGCCAGACGGAGACGGCGCGCGTCGACACCGGATTCACGTAACGCGAAATACTTGGCGATAGCGAAATCCTCGCAGTCGCCGCTCCCGGTCCGCAACAGTTCGTCCGGCGCCGCCCAGTAATCGACCCGGCCCCAGAGATCCCGGTCCGATTCCTGTTTGAACTGATTGAAGAATGTATTGACCTCGCGAACAGTCTGCAACTCGCGCTCCAGCTTCACCTTATCCGGCGTGGCATGTTGTTCGGTCGGAATGTAATCGCGCGCGCTGACAACCGCCGGCAGCAGTAACGCCAACCCAACCACAGAATATATAAATGTTTTGAATCGCATGGCCATTAGTAACCTCTAATTCGCTTAACGGCCTCCACAACCGATTAATTTATATCCCATGTTGGGGGGATCTCAGTTCAAACACGGGCGCTGGCGATGTTCTGCCTTGGCAACCGCAAGGTATTCCAACCACCTTACAACAGGTGGCACCCCGCCGACACCGCGTAAGAGACGCCCCAAAGACCGAATGCTCCGGCACTGTTCCAAGTAAAACAACGCTGTAGCCCAAGCGGAATTGCGCCTGTCGAATGTTCGACGCGCGTTCCATGCAATGTTGTTCTTTGCACGTTCCGGGCCATTGCTCGACGCCCGACGTCGCAGTCTCGGGCGTTACGCCCGCTGGATCCCCACCCAGCCCTGGCGTCCTATCAGCCGTTCGCGCCCTGACCCGCGGCTACCACCCTGCCCGCGCCAGCCGCCGGCAACTGTCTGATTTAACCTGAAAGAAACCCAACCAAACGAATAGTTGACAACTATAGTCAGGTATTCTAATAATACCCAACCAAATTACTCAACATATATGACATGGAGGACACGCATGAGTACACCTAACGGCGAATCCAACCCCAAACCGATGTACGACGGATGCCCCACGATCGGGCATTTCCTGCACACATCGGCCCGCTATCTGAGCTTGCCTGCGGCGCGAATCGATTGCCGCCGGCCTGGACGGGAAGATCGTGCCTGTCGCTGCAGCCAAGGAGGCTGAACAGACCGTTGAGAATGTGATTCCATTCCGCTACTCCCTCAACCGCAAATCAAGGAGGCATGACTATGGATACCTCATCCCTACCGCGCACTCTTGGTTACAGCATCCTGCTGCTCGGCACCGCCCTGGCCTTTGTCGCTGCCGTTGTACCCCATTATGAAACGGGCTACCGACTTGCGGGCGGTATCTTGCTGATCGGACTTCTGCCCTACCTGGTCTACGGCATCGCCGTGCCGCTGCTGCACAAACCGTTAACTGTTGTCGTGGGTATTGTTCTGCTAATTGCGCACGCCAGCCTGATCATCAGCGGGCGATTTATGCAGGCCGCCGATGGCAGCGACAATCTGATATACATCGGCCCAATGCTGCTCGCGCTGCTGACCTTGCCGCTGGTGTTCGTCGCATTGCGACAGGATTGGAAATCAAACGGTAAGAATATTCGAGACACCTGATTCCACCGGCTCCGACGCCATTCAGCAACCGTTCAGTTGTCTGCTCCTAGACTGGGCATTATCGGGATCAGCCCTGCCCATCGCCGGAGCACAACATGACATCATCTCGTCTATCGACTTATGCCCGCATCACATTTGTGGCCGCTGCCGCAGGCGTCCTGGCGGCGTGCGCCCCGGTTCGGCATCACCCTGAGCCGGCCCCATACTACGCACCACGCGTGGTGTATCACGATTACTGGTACTACCCGGCGATCGGCTGCTATTACGATCCGCGTGCACGCATGTATCTCTACTATGAACACGACCACTGGGTTCATGCACGCGTATTGCCTGTCCATGTGCGACCGCATTTGGGACGTCATGTCATCGTGCGTTCGCAGCACAACCGACCATACGAGGCATACCCGCGTCATCGGGAACAGTACACCCCGGAGCGATACAGAAAATCGGAAAAGGGCCAACGGCACGACGATGTCTGGGTCGGCCCGCCGCGTCAGTCGAATCCACCGCGCGACCGTAATGAACCACGCACGAAGCGCGGCGATCATGACAGAAACGGCAAGGACTCCGTGCGCGATGCTGGACCTGTGCCGCCGCAGTATCGGGAAGCCAATTCGAAACACCCGCGCCAGCGCACCGAATCGCACGCAAAGGAAACGCCACGCCAGCGCGACGTCCCGGTCAGCGCAGCACCCGTCAAACGGGATGACCGGAGGCGTCATCAGGAAACTCCACCGAAGGAATCGCGCGAACCGTACCGAAGCAGGAATGAGCAGCGCGAGGATAGGCGCACGAAAGCCGTTAGCGATGCAGACGCCGACAAGGGATCACAGGGGCAACTCAGCTCGCCTAAACAGGGTAACCATCGGCCAGCAGCCAGATCACGTGTCCGGAATGAAACACCACCGCAGCGTGAATCGACTGTCGACGCGACGTCCGCGGCGCCGTATCAGAAGCGTTCACCCGAACAACGCAAAAACGACACACGGGATCGTTTCAGTGACAGAGGCGACCGGCGCGACAGTGACCGGAACGGAGACAGTGATTATTCGGACTCACTGAATGGCCGATGGAAATCGGATAAGAACTTCGAGAGCTACCGGTAACGAAGGCCGCGGGAGACGCAAAAAAAATACGCCCGTCACTGATGCCGGTGGTCACTCCAGACTCTCCGGTATGCGTCGATCGCGCGAGAACGAGGGTGCGGCCGAGGTTATGTTCCCTTTCAGGTAGTGGATGTAGCACGTGCAATCGTTGTCGAAGTCATAGCGAAGGATTATTCGGTACTGATCATAGGCGCCCGCCTGCGAGGCATTGATACCGAATATCTGCGGCATATTGTTGCCGCCCATGTCGTAGACAACGAACTCATCAGCAAGGAGTGTGATCAAGACAAGTCTGTA
>JBFEJM010000046.1:0-10062 GCA_041553175.1 Gammaproteobacteria bacterium
AGCTCTCGAACTGCGCCGCCAGCACCAGATAGATCACCAGAATCGACATGAAGAACGTGATGATGAGCGCACTGCCCTGCTCGGCATACTGGCGTGACATGCCGGTGTAGTCCCAGGTGAAACCACGCGGAAAATTCTCCCGCGCCTGCGTTTCCAGATAGGCGAGCGCATCACCCAACGGCACACCCGGCGCCATCACACCCTGTACCATGACCGAATTGAGCTGCTGGAACTGGGTACGCTGACTCGGCTCCACCGACTGCTCCAGGCGCACCAGCGTCGACAACGGCACCAGTTCGCCGGACGCGGTCGGAATGTAATAACCGTTCAACTGTTCGGCATCAAGACGGAAATCGCGCGCGACCTGGGGGATCACCTTGTAACTGCGCCCTTCCAGACTGAAGCGGTTGACGAAGCCGCCGCCGAGCATGGCCGACAGATTGTTGCCGATATCCTGCATGGAAATACCCAGATCGGCGGCACGATCGCGGTCGATGAGTACATTGGTCTTGGGGCGGGAAAACTCGACCGTCTTCTGCAGGAACATGAATTTTCCGCTGGCCATGGCCGGGCCGATCAGCGCATCGGCAACCTGATCCATGCGCGCATAATCCGCATCCGAGGTGATAACGAACTGCACCGGCAGACCACCGCCGGAACCGGGCAGGCTCGGGCGCGGGAACACCGCAGTCTGGAAGCCGGCCACCTGACTCAGTTTCTGCTGCAGTTCCGGCATCACGTCCATCTGCGCCCGTTCACGCTGCGACGGCGGCGGCATCTTGAAGCCACCGAACACCGTACTGGTATCGCGGCCGAAGCCCAGAATGAAAAAGCTTTCGTGATATTCCGGAATGGTCTCAAAGGCCGACACGATCTGCCGCGTGTAGGGTTCATTGTAATCAAGCGTCGCGGTCTGCGGAGCACGGGCCTGGAAAAACAGAATGCTCTGATCCTCGGTCGGCGCCAGTTCGCTCGGCGTGGTGATGAACATGAAATAGATGCTGGCCAGCACCGCCACGGCGAACACCATGGTCACCGGCACATAATCGAGCGAGCCGTGCAGCGTGCGCTGATAGGCATTGGCAAGCCGGGTGAAGAAACGCTCGACGGCGTGCTCGAACCGGCCCGGCGCGCCGTGCGGTTTGAGGACCTTGGCTGACAGCATGGGTGACAGCGTCAGCGCGACCACGCCCGAGACCACCACCGCGCCGGCCAGCGCAAAGGCGAACTCGGTGAACAGCGTGCCGACCAGCCCGCCCATGAAGCCGATCGGCGCATACACCGCCACCAGCGTGGTGGTCATGGCGATAATCGGCAACGCCAGTTCGCGCGCGCCACGCAGCGCGGCATCCATGCGGGTCTGACCTTCCTCGATATGCCGGTGCACGTTCTCGACCACGATGATCGCGTCGTCCACCACCAGACCGATCGCCAGCACCATCGCCAGCAGCGTCAGCAGATTAACCGAGAAACCGAGCAGCAGCATGACGAAGGCGCCGCCGATCAGCGACAACGGTACCGCCACCGCCGGTATCAACGCGGCACGCATGGAGCCCAATGACAGGAAGATCACCGCCAACACAATCAGCACGGCCTCGATCAGGGTTTGGAATACCTCGTCGATGGAATCTTCGATGTAGACGCTGGCGTCGTAGGGAATGTGGCCGTTGAGGCCCTCAGGCAACTGGCTGCGTATATCCGGCAACAGATCGCGCACGCTCTGGGCCACCGTCAGCGGATTCGCCCCCGGCGCCGGTTCGATGCCGATGAAGATCGCCATCTTGCCCTTGTACCAGCTGGTGGAGTCGTAGTCTTCCGAACCCATGCGCGGATCGGCGATGTCCTCCAGTCGCACCAGGGCTCCATTGCTCGAACGGACCACCAGTTGACGGAAATCGCGTTCGCTCTTGATGTCGGTTTCCGCCGTCAGATCGACCGACACATAGGCACCTTTGCTCTGGCCGACCGCGGACAGGTAATTGTTCTCTTTGAGCACATCACGGACCTGTTGCGCAGATACACCCAGCGCGGCCATGCGCTGCGGGTCGAGCCAGACCCGCATGGCGAAGGTCTTGTTGCCGATCAGGCCGGCCTTGGCCACACCGGGCACGGCCTGCAGCTTCGGTTGCACCACGCGCAACAGATAATCGGAGATCTGCGACGGCGACATGCTGTCGCTGTAGAACGCCATGTACATGAGCGCGGTTGAATCGCCCGTTGTCGAATCGATTACCGGATCATCGGCTTCCGCCGGCAATACATTGCGCTGACTCGCGACCTTGGCCTGAATCTCCGCCACCGCCGCGTTCGGGTCATGGTTGAGCACCATGTGCGCCTCGATGGTCGAGACACCCTGGGTACTGCGCGCGAACAGATAATCGATACCGCTGGCTTCGGCAATCGCCTGCTGCAGCGGCGTTGTGATGAATCCCTTGATGAGCTCACTGCTGGCGCCGGGATAGGTCGTTGTTACCGTGACCACCGTGTTCTTGGTCTCCGGATACTGGCGCACCTCCAGCGAAGCGATCGAGCGCAGACCGATCACCAATATCAACAGACTGATGACACTGGCCAGGACCGGACGGTGAATGAAGATGTCGGTGAATTTCATCATTCACCTACCTTGCCATCGAGCTCCACCGAATTATCGATCTGCACAGACTGACCGTTGCGCAGTTTGTTGTGCCCGGCACTGACGACACGATCGCCCTCCTCCAGTCCCTGCAGAATCTCTATACGCCCCGCGCGCAACTCACCGGTCTCGACCTGACGGCGTTGCACCAGCAACTGATCGTCCTTCTCCTCTATCACGAATACCGAGTTGCCATACGGGTTGTAGGTGATGGCACGTTCCGGCAGCGTCAGAACATCCACGCGTGCCGGCAGCATCGTCCGCACCTGCGCGAACATGCCCGGGCGCAGTCGCTGTTCCGTATTCGCCAGCGTCGCGCGGATTTTCACGCTGCGAGTCCCCGCATCGATACGCGGACTGACTGCACTGATGACACCGCTGAAGCGCTGCTCGGGGTAGGCCTGCACCGCAACGTCGACTGTCTGCCCCAATGCGACCTGAGCCAGATCACGCTCCGGCAGACTGAAATCGACAAAGATAGGATCAAGCGACTGCAGCGAGACGATCTGCGACCCCGGCGCCAGATACTGACCCAGATCGACCGAGCGTATGCCCAGTTCACCGGCAAACGGCGCACGGATCGCCTTCTTGCGAATACTCGCCTGCTTTGAATGCACCAGCGCGGCGGCGCCATCGAGCGCGGCCTTGGCCTGATCGTAGTCGGAACGGGAAACGGACTTTTCCTTGACCAGGCGTGCCGCGCGCTCGTAGGTCAATTCGGCCAGGCGTTGCGCGGCGACCAGTCCAGCCAGTTCGGCGCGATCGACATCGTCGTCCAGCTGCACCAGGAGGTCACCGGCCGCGACCTGCTGGCCGGACTCGAAATGAATCGACTTCACCAGACCTGCGATTTCGTTGGCTATGAACACACCCTGGGTCGCAACCAAGCTGCCGACGGCGGATAAATTCGGTTGCCAGGTTTCGCGCTGTACGCTGTCGGCGGCGATCACCGCCGGCGGTTGCGGTGCCGACATGCGCGCGGCCATCTGTCCCATCTGGAAGAATTTCCAACCGAAGATGCCGCCGAACAGTATGGCCAATCCCACTAAAACAAATATCAGTCGTTTGACCACAGGTCGGTCCTCGAAGTGACGTAAGGTCGGTTGCGACGGTCGGGCATACTGCCTGCTCCCTGCAGCAATACCGGGCGGTCGACGCTAGAGCGGCTATTCTGTCTCAATTGGACTGGACCGTCTAGTCCATTTATATGACAATAGGTTCGAATCGGTTTTCCACCCCCTGTCTGAACGAGGCAACCTTGAATAGTTCCGTATCCAAAGCCCCCCCCTGTCTGGATACCGACTGCTCCGATAAACAGAGCGCGGTCATTGCGGCGGCGGAACGTATTTTCATGCAAAGGGGTTTCCACAACGCCAGCATGGACGCGATTGCGCGTGAGGCCGGCGTGTCCAAGCAGACCATCTACAACAACTTCGGCAACAAAGAGGCGCTGTTCAACGCGATTGCCGCGCGCCGCTGCCTCGATATGCTGTCCGCGCTGCTGGGAGCCGACAGCGCCCGCACCGACGTCGAAGCCACCCTGCACAAATTCGCCGCCACACTGCTCGATCAATTGCTGGAGCCCACCGCCTTGGCGTTTCACCGTTTGATCATCGCCGAGAGCGCGCGCTTTCCGGAAGTGGGCGAGATCTATTACCGGGCCGGGCCGGAACGCGGCAATCGACTCCTCGCCGACTACTTCGACGAACAATGCGGACTCGGACATCTGTACATAGACGATACTCTGCTGGCCGCGCGACAGTTCACCGGCGCGCTGATTGGCTCACTCCGCACCAAGGTGCTGGTCTTGAACCGCCCGATTCCGCCGAAAGACATTCGCAAGGTGGTGGACTATAGTGTCGCCAGCTTTATGTGCCTGCATGGAAAACGCGGGCAAGTCTGAAATACTCCAGTGACATTCCGAACCGTATAACGACTGCAAACCAAGGAAAATTCCATGGACCTGCTGCAACAATATGTCTCCGACATTGCCTGGAATGACATTATTTTTTCCGCCCTGCGGATACTTCTGATCCTGACGATCAGCTGGCTGCTGAGTATGCTGGCGCGGGCCGCGCTGAGGCGTTTCGAACACAACCTCGCGGAACAGGGACTGCGCCAGGGCGACCTTTCATCGGAGGCGGCCAAACGCGCCGACACCCTGGTGCGTCTGCTGCGGCAGGGCGTTTCGATCATGATCTGGCTGGTCGCGATCCTGGTCGTGCTGAATGAAATCGGCGTATCGGTCGGCCCGATACTGGCCAGCGCGGGCGTCGCCGGTCTGGCCGTCGGCTTTGGCGCCCAGAATCTGGTGCGTGACGTCATCAGCGGGTTCTTTCTGATCCTGGAGAATCAGGTCCGCGTCGGCGATGTCGCGGTGGTCAATGGTACCGGTGGCCTGGTCGAGGAAATCAACTTCCGCACCCTGATATTGCGCGACCTGTCCGGCATCGTTCACGTCTTCCCCAATGGCAGCGTCAACACCCTGGCCAATCTCACCAAGGAGTGGTCAGCCTACGTTTTCGAAATCGGTGTCGCTTACAAGGAGAACACCGACCGCGTCATCGAGGTCATGCGCGGCGTCGCTGACGGTCTCAAGCACGACGAAAAATTCGGCAAACTGATCGTCGACGAGATCGAGATTTTCGGTGTCGATAAACTGGCCGATTCGGCGGTCATCATCAAAGGCCGGATCAAGACCCAACCGATCAAGCAATGGGACGTCGGCCGCGAGTTTCTGCGTCGCATCAAGCAGGCCTTTGACCGTGAAGGCATCGAAATACCTTTCCCGCACCGGTCTTTATATTTCGGCAGCGACAGCGCACCCTTTGTAACGCGTCTGTTCGATGCCGGTGTAGCCGCCGCGCAAGGACATAAAACTTGACAGATCCGACACATCATAACGGCTATGAGCCGTTGGAAACGGATATATACTTATAATCAAGTCAGATCAGGAGTACGTCATGAACAGATCACTCGGTATAGTCATACTGTCGATTCCGCTGTTGATGCTTGGCGGCTGTGCCTCAAGCATGTCGGGCAGCGCCTACTCGCGGGCGCAGGCACGGCAGGTACAGGAGGTTCAGTTCGGTATCGTCGACAGTGTCCGTGAAGTGCAGATCGAAGGGACCAAGACTCCGATCGGGTCGGCCGCTGGCGCCGCGGTCGGCGGCATTGGCGGCAGCAATGTGGGCGGTGGCTCAGGTCGGGCCGTCGGTGCGATCGTCGGCGCGGTCGCCGGCGGCATGGCCGGTGCGGCGCTCGAGGAAGGCATCACGCGCAGGGCCGGTCTGGAAATCACTGTCCGCCTCGATAGCGGACGCATCATCGCCGTAACCCAGGAGGCGGACGAAGCCTTTGCGCCCGGTGAACGAGTACGGGTATTGTCCGGCGGCGGTGTTACCCGCATAACGCACTGATCAGTGCTCCTGCTCGCGCTCGTCCACCGCGAGCAGGAGCAGGCAGAAACGCGAGCCTTCACCCTCGACGCTCTGCACTTCGACCTGCCCGCTATGACGTTTGATTGCGGCATCGACGAACGCCAGCCCCAGACCGGCACCGGTTTCATCGCGACGGGCGCCGCGGTGCACCCGCTGGAAACGGTCGAACAGGCGCGGTAATTCGCCGGCAGGAATGCCCATGCCGTAATCCTGCACACAGCAACGTAGATATTTCCCTTCACGGACCAGACTGACGTCAACGCGGCTCTCCGGCTCGCTGTACTTGATGGCATTACTCAACAGGTTGATCAGTGCACGCTCGAGCAGAGTCCCTTCGCCCATCACCCAGGCCTCATCCAGTTCGATGGCGGTATTGACTTCAATATGCTTCTCGCGGGCCTGTACCCAGACCTGCTCACAGGCATTCCAGATCACGTTGATGAGATCGACTTCATAGAACGGCAGGTCCTGGCTGCCTTCGGCCCGCGCCAGTTGCAGAAACTGTTCAGCCAGATTCAGTGTCTTTTCGGTATAACCGGTCATCCGATCCATTTCCGCGCGCACTTCCGCAACCGTCTCTTTCTTTTTCGCGATCTGGAACAGCGCCAGCAGTGACACCAGCGGCGAACGCAGATCGTGCGACAGGAAGTTCAACAACTCATCGCGTTTGCGTTCGCTGGCCGTCAGCGGACTGATATCGGAGAAATTCAGAATCAGTCCATCATTGCGGTCGGCATCCGTGCTGAGCGGTGCGATCTGCACCAGAAGATCGCGTCCGGTACGATGCCGTACCGCTGCCTGCACACGGGTATGCTGAAGTAAAACAATCTGCAGCAGCGCACTCCACTCGCCACCGTCACGGATACTGAGTTCCTGCAGCAAGGGTCGCATCGAATAACCGACCAGCTGCGCATGGTCGTCGCCGCGCAGATACCAGCCGGCCCGCGTGTTCGCAATCAGGATATTGCCGAGCGCATCGGTCACCAGCACGCCATCCGACATGTTCGACAGACTGTTATCGACGAACTCGCGCATACCCTGCAATTGCCGTGTGGCGTCCTGCACCTGGGTGATACGGTTCTGCAGTAACTCATAGGCGGATACATGCGGAGCATCCGGCGTGGAAAACACCTTGGGCAGCGCATCCAATAAAGCGCGTTCGCTCGCGTCCGGCAATTCATCGCCGGCCCAGTTCACGCCCAGCAGTACATCCTGCCTGCCCTTGCGGATGCGTCGCCACAGCGCATCGCCCGTCAGCAGCCAGTTCGAACCCTGCAGGGTTTCGACAGGCAGCGTCGGTGCCTGTCCGGTCGCTTCGAGCAGATGACCGGCGGCATCGTGCAGCGCCCAGCCGCTGATCGGCAGGAAGTCGGCCAGGAACGCCATCGAATCGCGCAGATCGACCGGGTGTGCGATGGCGAGTCGAGCCTGTTCCCGCGTCAACTCATCGAGTTCGTTGTTGAGGTAACGCATGGCCAGTTCGAGACGACGCCAGCTCCACAGCGGGTAACTGAGCGCGACCACCAGCAGCGCCGCGGCGGGTGGGAACCAGACGTGTCCCAGCCACAACAGCGCGCCACTGAAAACGAATACCGACATGATCAGAATGGCTGCGGAGATCAGTGACCAGCGCGGTGCCAGCAACGGCAGAACGAGCATCGGCAGCAGCGCGATACCGAGCGTAAGTGGCATCCGCCAGGTCATACTGAGGGGCGCTATCTGTATACCGCTGCGCAGTGCATCCAGGGCATTGGCGTTGATCTCAACGCCGGGCATGGAGCGATGATGCCCGGATACCGGCGTCGGCAGCGAATCACCCAGTCCAGCTGCGGTAGTACCGACGAGAACATACTTGTCGGTAAAGGTGCCGGGCAGAAATTCACCTTCGATCACCTGTGCATACGACAGGCGCTTGAAATGGCCCGGCGGTCCGGCGAAGGGAATCAGCATCTGCTGCTCGCGATCCCAGATCATGGCGCTTTTCTGTGCCGATGGAACAGGACGCGGCGCCACATGGGCAGGCAGTTGTCCCCCCACTTCGAGCGCGGCCAGGGTGAGATGCGGCCAGAACGCATCGCCCAGACCTTCGCGCAGATACAGACGGCGCACGATACCGTCCTGATCCACTTCGACATGAACGTGTCCGATGCCGGCGACAACCTCGGCGATGGAGGGAAGCGGAAGGGTTTCCACCGGCTGACCGCCGGCATGCGTCTGTTCCATCAGCACCGGCAATACGACGCGCCCGTTGTGCTTGACTGCTTCGACCAGAAGCTGATCGGCCTCCGGACTGCTGATATTCGGTTCAGCGAAAATGATATCGATGGCCACCGCGCGGGGTTGCTCAGCGGTAAGGCGGTCGAGCAGCTTGGCATGCAGCTCGCGCCGCCAGGGCCAACGACCCAGAGCGGCAAGACTGGCCTCATCGATGGCGACAATGACAATGTCGTCCGGAGCGGGACGTGACCACAGACGCATCTGTGCGTCATAAAGCAATTGATCCACCCGCCACAGCCAGTCGCTCTGGACCAGCACGGCCGCAAGCCCGACCAGCACAGCGATCAGACCAAGCCGTTCGCGCAGTGCGAGACTGCCGGTGGGCGACTTCATCGTGCCTCAGATAAACAACAACAGAGGAATCAGCAGTGGCCAGAAACTGCCGGGGGGAACTTCGAATTCCTGGGTACTGCCATAGGGGCCGGCGTAACCGCTGGCATCGATCGCCTGGACACGGAAGTAATAGCGACGCGAAGCCGGCCGCGGAATGGTGATGCCGGGCCGGTCTGTGGTGCGGTCGATAAGAATCTGGTTGAAGTCCTTGTCTTCGGCGAACTGGAAATGATACTGCAGGCCCTCGCCACTCGACTTCCAGTTGAATGTCAGTTCATCCTCGCCGACCGCCGGTGCCTCGATAACCGGTGAATCAGGTATCGGGCGGTATTCGAATGTCTGCACATCACTGTAGGGACCTTGCCTGCCATCCTTGTCGAGCGCGGCGATTCGCCAGAAATACGGACCGGCCTCGAGCGGCTGCTCAATTTCGAAGCGGCTCTCCTTCAGTGCCGGCAGATCCACCAGCACCTCCCGGAATGCTTCGTCGCGCGCCACCTGCACATGATAGCCGGTCACATCGGTCGACTCGGACCAGCCGAACTCCGGCCGATCATCGCGAATCACAACACCGTTGACCAGACCGATCGGCAGCGGCGGTTCGGGTCGCGCATCAACGGTGAAACGATGCAGCGCATTCAGCCCTTCCAGTCCGTCGGCGTCGATGGCGCGCACCCTCAGGACATAGTCACCGTCGGGAAGATCCTTGAAAAAGCCGCGATGGGTCGGCGTCTTCTCGTCGGCCAGCAATTGTTTGAAGGCCTCGTTCGGGGCGATCTGGAATCTATACGCCTCAGCCTGTGCGGTCGGCGCCCAGCTGAACGCCAGCGGCAACCGCTGCTGCAATGTCTCCGTGTTGCTGAGATCCGGTGCCGGCAACAACGGCTTGGGCGGTGGCGGCGCTTCACCCGCCTTGGCCACCAGGCCGAAACCGGCCGGTACCAGCTGCTGGGCAGTATCACCCTGCACCGCCACTTTGCCTTCCAGCACCTCACTGCGCGCGATCGGTTGCTCGGTTTCGGCACTCACCCGGAAGTTGGTGCCGCGCACTGCGGCCACCGCCGCCGGCGTGATGATTTCATAACGACTGCCCGGCCCTTTGCCCGGTATGACCTGGGTATCGACCTGCCCGCCCTGCAGGCGCACGCGAGTATCGACCATGCCGGTACTGCCATAGGCACTCAGACTGTCCATGGTGACATCGCTTTCCGCCGCCAGCAGCAACTCGGAACCGTCCGCGAAGCGAATGAGCAGATTGCTGCCCGGGCCGGTCACCACCCGATCGCCGCTGAAAAGCTCAACGCCTTTTGTTACGTCTGTGCGACTGTCGTCAGCCGAACGGATGAGCGTTGCGTCACCCTGCAATTCGGCAATCAGTGC